>DASSBO010000501.1:0-5208 GCA_035698655.1 Streptomyces sp. | reverse complement strand
CACGCCCGTGGGGTTGTTCGGGTTGCAGACGAAGATGAGCCGGGTGCGCTCGGTGACCGCGTCGGCCATCGCGTCCAGGTCGTGCTCCTCGTTCTCGGTGAGCGGCACCTGCACCGAGGTGGCACCCGAGATCTGCGTGATGATCGGGTAGGCCTCGAAGGAGCGCCAGGCATAGATCACCTCGTCGCCCGGGCCCGCCGTCGACTGCAGCAGCTGCTGGGCGACGCCCACCGAGCCGGTGCCGACAGCGAGGTGCTCGGCGGGGACGCCGAACCGGGCGGCCAGCTCGGCCAGCAGTCCGGTCGCGCCCATGTCCGGGTAGCGGTTGAAGGCGGCGGCCGCGCCCGTGACGGACTCCAGCACGCCGGGCAGCGGCGGGTACGGGTTCTCGTTGGAGGAGAGCTTGTACGCCGTGGGGCCGCCGGCCGCGGCGGGCTTGCCCGGCTTGTAGGTGGGGATCCCGTCCAGCGCGGCACGCAGCTTCGGGGTCTTCTCGCTCACCGCAGTCCTCCTCGACCGTCCATGGGTGTCAATACTTCTCACCCTAAGAGGATTCGGACCGGGGTGGCACGGGTGGGATACGCCACACCCCCGCATCACGCGTAACCCTCACGAGGGTGGCGAAAGCCGTGGCGCAGCTCACTCTTCCAGGTGAGTTGAGACCTGTTCGCAACCTGCCGGCACCCGCAGGGCCGCCCGCCGCACACGGCTCGGATCTTCGGCATTGATCGCCAACTGACGTAAAATAAAAGGGAGTTGAGCACTTCCTTCATGCAGAAACGTACCTTCCTGAGGGTGACCGGTCGGTCGCAGACCGGTACCTTCTCGGGCCTACGATCAGGGCGCCATGACAGCAGCAGAGAAGCATCAGGTGAGTCGGCGGGCCGCCTCCCGGTCCGGCGGCCGGCGCGGCGGACGCGCCGGGATCCGCGACGTCGCCGCCGCCGCCGGTGTCTCCATCACGACTGTCTCCGACGCCCTCAACGGCAAGGGCCGGCTCCCCGACGCCACCCGGCGGCACGTCCGCGACGTCGCCGAGCGCCTCGGATACCGTCCCTCGGCCGCCGCCCGCGCACTGCGCACCGGCAAGTCCGGGCTGATCGGACTCACCGTCACCACCTACGGCGAAGAACCGTTCACCTTCACCGAGTTCGCCTATTTCGCCGAGATGGCCCGCGCCGCCACCTCCGCCGCCCTGGCCCGCGGATACGCGCTGGTCATCCTCCCGGCCGGCCCCCGCAACAGCGCCTTCGACGTCTGGTCGAACGTCGCCCTGGACGGCACCGTGGTCATCGACCCCTCCGAGGGCGACCCGGTCGTCACCGAGCTCGTGCGCACCGGCATCCCGGTGGTCTCCGACGGGCGCCCCGCCGCCTCCCTGCCCGTGGCCGGGTGGGTCGACAACGACCACGAGGCCGCGGTGCGCGACCTGCTGGACCACCTCGCCGCCTCCGGCGCCCGGCGCATCGGCCTGCTCACCGGCACCAGCACCGACACCTACACCCGGCTGTCCACCCGCGCCTACCACGACTGGTGCGCACGCGTCGGCCAGCAGCCGGTCGTCGAGGCCTACCCCGCGCACGACCCGTGCGCCGGAGCCGTCGCCGCCGACCGGCTGCTCGCCCGTCCCGACCGGCCCGACGCCGTCTACGGCCTCTTCGACCCCAACGGCACCGACCTGCTCGCCGCCGCCCGCCGCTACGGGCTGCGCGTTCCGGAGGACCTGCTGCTGGTGTGCTGCAGCGAGTCCGCCGTGTACTCCGCCACCGAGCCGCCCGTCACCACGCTCTCGCTCAAGCCGGGCCGCATCGGCACCACCGTCATCCAGCTCCTCATCGACGCCATCGAGGGCACCGCACCGCCCGGACCGGTGGAACACGTGATGCCCACCGACCTGATCGTGCGCGCCAGTTCCCGACGCAGGCCGCCGCGCACCACGGTCAGCCCGCCCCGCAACCCGCCCGCCAACTGACCCGCGGGGAGCGCGAATCCGCCGGAAACCGGGCGAACCGCGGAGAAACGACGCCCGGCATCCCGCAGGGGCCGTGATGACCTTCCGCCGGGTGCGTCACAAGCAACGACCGGCGTTCCTATGATGGGGAACCAACCGCAGCCGCCGTCCGTCCTCGATGAGCACGGAAGGCAGGCAGGTGGACGGGCAGCGCGCGATGGTGGAGGGGTCGATGACTCAGGGGGCCGGTCAGGGACCCGCGACGGGGCGCGGCGCAGCCGCCGGCGAGAACGAAGGCGAGGGCCCGCTCTACGTCGTCGGCGACGTGCACGGTTACCTCGACGAGCTCCGCGCCGAACTGCGCGCCGCCGGCCTGATCGACGGCGAGGACCGCTGGACCGGCGGCCACGCCAGGCTGTGGTTCCTCGGCGACTTCACCGACCGCGGACCGGACGGCGTCGGTGTGATCGAACTGGTCATGCGGCTCTCCGCGGAGGCCGCAGCGGCCGGCGGCTACTGCAAGGCCCTGATGGGCAATCACGAACTGCTGCTGCTCGGCGCGAAACGGTTCGCCGACACGCCCGTCGACTCCGGCGCGGGCACCGCCTCCTTCCAGGCGGCGTGGCTGCTCAACGGCGGCCAGCGCAGCGACATGGAGCGCCTGCAGGACCACCACCTGCAGTGGATCTCCCGGCTGGACGCCATGGCGGTCGCCGACGACCACCTGCTCGTGCACTCCGACGCCGGCTGCTACCTCGAGTACGGCGACACCGTCACCGGCGTCAACGACGCCGTCACCGAGCTCCTGCAGCGCCGCGACGCCGACGAGACCTGGGAACTCTTCCGTCGCTTCACCAAGCGTTTCGCCTTCCGCGACGAGGACGCCGGCGTCACGGCCGCCCGCGAGATGCTCGACACCTACGGCGCCCGGCGCATCGTGCACGGCCACAGCCCCATCCCCTACCTGCTGGGCGAGGTCCCCACCGGCCAGGGTGACGTCGCAGGCGCCGACGGCGACCTCCCGCCCGAGGTCACCGGACCGCACGTCTACGCCGACGGGCTGGCCGTCGCGATGGACGGCGGCGTGACGATGGCGGGCCGGCTGCTCGTCGCCCGGCTCCCGCTGCCGGAGACCGCGGCCGTGCGCTGAGTGCCTCCCGTTGACGGGATTTTCCGGAAACACCCTGTCAACCCCCGGTGCGGGCGCTCTACCATCGAGGCTGCCGTAGCGAGTCCTACGGAGAGCATCGGGGATGCCCATGAACAGCGCTCCGCCCCTGCTGGTCGAGGACCGGCCCGAGTTCGAGCGGGTCCTGGACGAGGCACTGCGCACCGCGCGCGACGACTACGGACCGGCCGCCGTGGCCGCCCGGCTCACCGCACCGCAGCTGCGTGCCATGGCGCTCAGCGCCGCGGTGCCCATCGCCGCCTGCGCCGCCGCCGAGTACGCCGAGTTCGTGCGGCTGCGCGAGGAACTTCGACATCCGGCGCACGCGCCCCTCCTGACCGGTGCACGCGCGGCGAACAGTGCCGGACTGGCCGCCGTGATCTCCGTGCTGGCGCCGCTGCTGGCGGGCGCCGCCGCCGTCATCTTCCTGCTGCTGGGCTACGGGCTGCACCTCGCCAGCCCCGAACCGTCCCTCGCCGCCCCGCTGCGCAGCGTGGGCTGGGCGTTCGTGCTGCTCGCGGCGGCCGGCGCCCTGCTGGCGATGGCCGGCATGGTCTGGACCGCCCTGCGCAACGGCGCGACGGCCATCCGTGACCTGCCGGGTGCCGCCCCGACGGGCCTGACGGCCGACGTGGAGCGGGCGCGCCAGGCGTGGCAGGCGGCGCTGCTGGAGCGGGGCGTGCTGCCGTTCCTGCGGGAGGCGACGGCGGACCGGGACCGGCCGGACGCGGTCAGCTGACGCTGTCGGACGGCCCGGTGCCGGCCGCCTCGAGTGCTCGGACGATGTCCGCCACCAGGTCGGCCGGGTCCTCCACGCCGACGGACATCCGCACGAACCCCTCCGGCACCGCGTCGCCGCCCCACCGGCCGCGCCGCTCGGCCGTGGTCCGCACGCCGCCGAAGCTCGTCGCGTCGTCCACCAGCCGCAGCCCGGCCAGGAACCGCTCCGCGAACGCCTTGTCGGGCAGCGTGAAGGACACCACGCAGCCGAATCGGTTCATCTGCCGTGCCGCCTGCGCGTGTGCCGGGTCGCCGGGCAGCCCCGGGTGCCGCACCCCGGTCACCTCGGGCCGCCCGCGCAGCGCCTCGGCGACGGCCAGCGCGCCCGCGGCCTGCTGCCGGGTGCGCAGCTCCAGGGTGGCCAGCGAACGGTGGGCCAGCCAGGCCTCCATCGGACCGGGGATCGCCCCGACGGTCTTGCGCCACAGCCGGACGGCCGCGGTCAGCTCCTCGCTGCGGGAGGCCACGTAGCCGAGCAGCACGTCGCCGTGCCCGGTGAGCGCCTTGGTGCCGCTGGCGACCGCCAGGTCGGCGCCCAGCTCCAGCGGCCGCTGGCCGAGCGGCGTGGCCAGGGTGTTGTCGACGGCGACCAGCGCGCCGCGCTCGTGCGCGGCACGTACCAGCCGGCGGATGTCGCACACGTCGAGTCCCGGGTTGCACGGCGACTCGATCCACAGCAGCCGCGCCCCGTCCAGCAGATCCAGCTGCGCGTCGCCCCCGGTCGGCGCGGTGCGCACCTCGACGCCGAACCCCTCGAGACGTTCCCGCACCGGGATGAGCAGGTTGTACCCGTCGGAGGGCAGCACGACGACGTCGCCGGGCCGCGTCAGCGACAGCAGGACGGCCGAGATGGCCGCCATGCCGGAGGCGAAGGTGACGGCCTGCGCGGACTCGTCGCCCGGCGCCTCGAGCCCGGCGATCGCCCGCTCCAGACCGGTCCAGGTCGGGTTGGCGTCCCGGCCGTACGCGTACGGCGCGCCCGCCGGGTCGCCCGGAAGGTGGTAGTGGGCGGCGAAGACCGGGCCGGGCAGCGGCGGGGCGTACGGCTCCTCCTCGGGCAGACCGGCCCGCACCACCCGGGTCGCGTCGCTGCTCATCGTGCTCTCCTTCGCTCGCCGGTCATGCCCGCAGCGCCGCGCGTGCCGCGGCGCCGCTCTGGGCACCGTAACCGGACCCGAAGAGCACGGCGTGCACCAGGAGGTGCTGGAGCTGGTGCAGCGGAACCCGGGCGGCCCGGCCCTCGACCGGGCGGATCTCGGCGTAGGCGGCCAGGATCCGGTCCAGTTGCGGGCAGCCGAACAGTTCGAGC
>DASSBO010000500.1:0-3652 GCA_035698655.1 Streptomyces sp. | reverse complement strand
TATCGCGGAGCACGCCGACGGACTGCGCCTCGTGACGGACGTCGTCGGTGGCCTGGACGCCGCCGACGCCGCCGTGCGCACCGCCCTGCTGGAACGCGTCGGCGAGGTCACCGGCGCCGTCAACGGCGCACGCGCCGCCGTCGAGGCCCGGCGCCGCGAACTGGCCGAGGCCGAGGCGCACGCCGAATACACCGCCGAACGGGCCCTGTTCGCCCAGGCCCTGGCCGGCGCCCTCGCCGCCGCCGACAGCCCCGAGGACTGCGACGCACAGTCCGGCCGGCTGCTGGCACGGCTGAGCGAACTCCAGTCGCGCTTCGGCGCCTCCGCCACGCACCTCGCCGAACTCGCCGCGCAGCAGGACGAGGTGCAGGAGGCCTTCGCCGCCCGCAAGCAGGCGCAGCTGGACGAACGCGCCCGCCGCGTCGAACGGCTGACGCGGGCCGCCCGGAGCTCGCTGGACGCGCTGACCCGCCGCGCCGCCGGCCCCGACACCCTCGACGCACTGCACGCCCTGTTCGCCGCCGACCCGCTCGCCGCCCGGGTACGCGGCGTCGTCGACGAACTGCGGGCAGCCGGCGAGACGGTGGCCGCCGCCGAACTCGAGGGGCGGCTCACCGCAGCCCGCCAGGAGGCCGCCCTCGCGCTGCGCGACCGCGCCGACCTGCGCGACGGGACAGGCGCCGTCCGGCTCGGCCGGCACCGGTTCGCCGTCCACGACCGGCCGTTCGCCCTCACGCTCGTCCCGCAGGGCGACGAACTGCAGCTGACGGTCACCGGCACCGACTACCGTGCACCGGTCCGCGACCCCGAACTGGAGGCCGCACGCCGGTTCTGGGACCAGCCACTCGCCTCGGAGTCCCCCGAGGTCTACCGCGCCGAACACCTCGCCGCCGCCGTGCTCGCCCGCGCCGAACGCGGCGAGACCTCACCCGCCCCCACCCTCGCCGAACTGACCGACGCCGCGGACGGCACGGCCGACGGCGAGCCCGCCCCGGCGCTGCTCGTCGAGACGGTGCGCAGCGCCGCAGCGGCCGCCTACGACGAGGGGTACGACCGCGGCGTGCACGACCACGACGCCGCCGCCGTCCTGCACACCGTGCTGCGCCTGCGGTCGCGGGCCGGGCTGCTGCGCTTCACCCCCGGCGTGCGCGCCGCCGCTCAGCTGTGGTGGACCTTCGGCACCGACCGGCCTGCACGTGCCCACTGGACGACCCGGGCACGCTCACTGGCCCGGGCCCGCACGGCCTTCGGGCCGGCCGCCGGCCAGACGGCGACCCTGACCGCCGAACTGGCCGCCGCGGTGCGCAGGTTCCTCACGGACACCGGGCTGCCCTGCCCGCAGCGGTGCGAGGCGGTCGGCGGCTACCTCCTCGCCGAGCTCGCCACGCCGGACGGCCCCCGGTTCGTGACCGGCGCCGCCGCCCGGACGCTGACCGGCGGCTTCCGTGCCGCACTCGGCGACGCACGCCCGGGTGCCGTCAAGGAGTATGAGGAGGACCTCGCCGCACTGGCCGGCGACCACCGGGCCCGCCACCAGCTCGTGGCCGCCTGGCTGGGCTCCTACGCGCGCGGGCAGCGACTGGACGAGGCCGATCTGCCCGAAGCCGTCGCCCTGGAGCTGTGCGGCGCGGACCTGCCGCGCCGCGAGGTGACGGCGCCGCCGGCCGCCGCCGTCACCGGCCTGCGCGGCACGCACCCGCGGGTGACCGGCGGGGAACTGGCTCTCCGGCTGGACGAGTTCCTCGCCCGGACCGATGCCTTCCGCGCCGAACACGTCCCGGCCCACCGCGCGTTCACGCGGCGCCGCGCCGCCGTGCTCGCCGCCGAACGGGACCGGCTCCAGCTGGACGCCCACATGCCGCACGTCGTCCCCGGCTTCGTGCGCAACCGGCTCATCGACGAGGTCTACCTGCCGCTGCTCGGCGACAACCTGGCCAGACAGCTCGGCACCGCGGACGCGGACCGCCGCACCGACAGCCAGGGCCTGCTGCTCCTGCTCTCCCCACCCGGCTACGGCAAGACGACCCTGATCGAGTACGTCGCCGCCCGCCTGGGCATGCTGCTCGTCACGGTCGACGGCCCGGCCCTCGGCCGGCACACCACCTCGCTGGACCCGGCCGCCGCCCCCGACGCCGCCGCGCGCCGCGAGGTGGAGAAGATCGACCTGGCGCTGCGCATGGGCTCGGGCGTCTTCCTGCACCTGGACGACATCCAGCACACCTCGCCCGAACTGCTCCAGCGGTTCGTGCCGCTGTGCGACACCCAGCGCCGCATCGACGGCGCGGCCGGCCGGTACGACCTGCGGGGCAAGCCCTTCGCCGTCTGCATGTCCGGCAACCCCTTCACCGCGTCCGGCGCACGGTTCCACGTCCCCGACATGCTCGCCAACCGTGCCGACATCCGGAACCTGGGCGAGGTGCTGGCCGGCCGCGAGGAACTGTTCGCGCTCAGCCACGTCGAGAACGCGCTGACCGCCCACCCGGTGCTGGCGCCGCTGGCCGCCCGCGAACACGCCGACCTGCAGGTGCTGTTGCGCATGGCCGAAGGAGACGCCGAAGCGCACGCCGACCGGCTCGTTCACCCCTACGCGCCCGCCGAACTGCAGCAGATCCTCGCCGTGCTGCGGCGGCTGCTGCAGATCAGGCGGACACTGCTCACCGTCAACGCCGCCTACATCGCGTCCGCCGGCCAGGACGACGCGACGCGCAGCGAGCCGCCGTTCGCCCTGCAGGGCTCCTACCGGGACACCGTCCGGCTCGCCGCCCGGATCGAGCCGGTCATGAACGACGCCGAGGTCGAGGCGCTGCTGGACGACCACTACCGTGCCGAGGCCCGGACGCTGACCGCCGGCGCCGAGGCCAACCTGCTCAAGCTCGCCGAACTCCGCGGCAGGCTCACCGCGGACGAGGCGCGGCGCTGGGCGGAGATCAAGCAGGCATACAGGGCGCAGCCCGCGCCTTCCGGGGGATGAAAGCGCGGGCTGCGGGCGCGGTGCGATCAGCTGAGGGAGAGCTCCTGACCCGGCAGGATCAGGTTCGGGTCCGAGCCGATCACGGACTTGTTGTCCTGGTAGACGGACTTCCACGTCGTGCCGTGCGCGTCGGCGATGCTGCCGAGGGTGTCGCCCGACTTGACCGTGTAGTCGGCGTCGCCGGAGGACGTCGGCTGCTGCGGAGCCGACTCCGGCTGCGCCTGCTGCTCCTGCTGCGCGGCGGCGCTCGAGCCGGTGCTCACGTCGGCGGACGGGCCGTCGCCGGTCAGTCCGCCGGCTCCGGCGCAGGACCAGGCGCCCGGCCCCTGCATGTCGAGCAGCTGCTCGGCGGTGGCTATCTGCTGGCTCTTGGTCGCCAGGTCGGCGCGCGGCGCGTACTGGGTGCCGCCGGCCGCCTCCCAGCTGGACTGGGAGAACTGCAGGCCGCCGTAGTAGCCGTTGCCGGTGTTGATGTGCCAGTTGCCGCTGGACTCGCACTGGGCGACCTGCTCCCAGGTGTCCACCGAGGCGGCGTGCGCGGAGCCGGCGCCCAGCAGCGGCAGCGCCACGGCGACGCCCGCCGCGCCGGTCAGGGCGGCGAGCCGGGTGGCGGCAGAGGTGCGGCGCCCGTCGCGCCGGGAGTTCTCACGGGAGAACAGCATGCGGAATCTCCTCACCGAC
>DASSBO010000499.1:0-2888 GCA_035698655.1 Streptomyces sp. | reverse complement strand
GTCGAGCGGCTCCGCGGGGATCCGCGTACCCGGCATGTGCCCGTCGCGATCATCAGCGGGTGCGGGCGGGTGACGTCCGAGGGGGTCGCCGATGCGTTTCTCGCCAAGCCCTTCGAGCCCCCGGCTCTCGTGCGCATGGTGCGGCGGCTGGCCGACCGTGCGTGCTCGCCCGGCGACGAGGTGGGTTCACGCGGGTGACAGACCGAGTCCGGCAGGTGGGACGGCTGGTCTACACCGGTCCCGTGTCCCCTACGCTTGCAGCGTGACGCCCGCCCAGCTCTCCCGGACCGTGCGCAGCGCCGTCATGGACGGCGCGGCGCCCGGGCGCGTCGTCATCGAGTCCCCGCCGCGCCGCGGCAGCGCCGACTACGCCACGGCTGCCCCGATTCAGTGGGCGGCGCGGACGTGCCGTGACCCCATGGACGTGGCCCGCCAGGTGTGTGCGCGCGTCGCCGCAGAGCCGGGCGTCGACCGCGCCGAAGTCGTCGGCGCCGGGTACGTGCACGTCACGCTGGACGGCCGGGGGAGGGCCGCCCTTGTGCGGGAACTGGCCCGCACCGAGCACGTCGTCGGCCACGACGACCCCGCTGCCGACATCGCCCGCTGGGCCGCCGCCACCGGCGACGACCCCGAGACGCTGCTCCGGCGCACCGAGGGCAGCTCGCTCTTCCGCGTGCATTACGGGCACGCCCGGGCCCGGGCCGTCGTCCGCAACGCCCGCGAGCTGGGCTTCCGGCCCGAGGCCGGCGCCGGCGGGTACGGATACCAGGCGCCGCAGGAGCGCGCCCTGCTGGCGCGCCTCGCCGACACGCAGCGGGTGCGCGAGCAGGGCGACGAGGGCCGCCTCGCGCGGCACCTCGACGGCGTCGCCGCCGCCCTGACCGACTGCACGGAAGCCTGCCCGCCCCTCCCCGTCGGCGGGGAGAAACCCGGGGCCGCCCACCGTGCGCGGACGGCCCTCGCCGAGGCCGCCGCAGCGGTGCTGGCCGGCGGCCTGACCCAGCTCGGCGTCACCGCACCCGCACGCATCTGAGGGGAAACCCACCGCAGCCATGAGCCGTTCCGCACATCCCGCCGGGCCCCGGCACGCCGACGTCCTGCCCGAAGGGCACTACGCCGCCCCGCCCGCCGACCTCAACCAGCTCGACGCCGCCATCTGGCCGCGCACCGCGGCCCGCGGCCCCGAGGGTGCGCTGACCCTCGGCGGCCTGGACGTCCGGCAGCTCGCCGAGGAGTTCGGCACCCCCGCCTACTTCCTCGACGAGTCCGACTTCCGCGCCCGCTGCCGCGCCTGGCGGGACGCCTTCGGCCCCGGCGCCGACGTGTTCTACGCCGGCAAGGCGTTCCTCTCCCGCGCCGTCGTGCGCTGGCTGACCGAGGAGGGCCTGAACCTGGACGTGTGCACCGGCGGCGAGCTCGCCACCGCGCTGTCCGCCGGCATGCCGCCCGAGCGCATCGCGCTGCACGGCAACAACAAGTCGTCCCAGGAGATCCGCCGCGCCGTGGAGGCCGGGGTCGGCCGGATCGTGCTGGACTCCTTCCCGGAGATCGCCCGCGTCGCGCACATCGCCCGCGAGCTGGGCCGCCGCCAGCCGGTGCAGATCCGGGTGACGGTCGGCGTCGAGGCGCACACCCACGAGTTCATCGCCACCGCGCACGAGGACCAGAAGTTCGGCCTCGCCCTGGCCGACGGGCAGGCCGCGGAGGCCGTGCGCCGGGTGCTGGAGCTGGAGAGCCTGGAGCTGGTCGGCATCCACTCCCACATCGGCTCGCAGATCTTCGACACCTCCGGTTTCGAGGTCGCCGCGCACCGCGTCGTCGGCCTGCTGCGGCAGGTGCGGGACGCGCACGGCGTCGAGCTGCCGGAGATCGACCTGGGCGGCGGCCTGGGCATCGCCTACACCCCGGAGGACGACCCGCGCGAGCCGCACGAGATCGCCAAGTCCCTCGGCGACATCGTCACCGCCGAGTGCCAGGTCGCCGGCCTGGCCGTGCCGCGCCTGTCGGTGGAGCCGGGCCGGGCGATCGCCGGGCCGTCGGCGTTCACGCTGTACGAGGTCGGCACCGTCAAGGAGCTGGAGGGGCTGCGCACCTACGTCAGCGTCGACGGCGGCATGTCCGACAACATCCGCACCGCGCTCTACGACGCCGACTACACCGTCTCGCTCGCCTCCCGCTCCTCCGACGCCGCCCCGATGCTCTCCCGCGTCGTCGGCAAGCACTGCGAGAGCGGCGACATCGTCGTCCGCGACACGTTCCTGCCCGCCGACCTGGCGCCCGGCGACCTGCTGGCCGTCCCGGCCACCGGCGCCTACTGCCGCTCGATGGCCAGCAACTACAACCACGTCACCCGCCCGCCGGTCGTCGCCGTCCGGGACGGCGAGGCCCGCACCATCGTCCGGCGCGAGACGGAGGAGGACCTGCTCCGGCTGGATGTCGGGTAGCGAGACGAATGTCCCACATACTGGAATCAGCGTGGATTCCGGCGCCCGGTACGTGAGACTTGACCCACCCATGGAGTGACGAGTGAGCGAGGTCGAATGATGCGTACGCGTCCGCTGAAGGTGGCGCTGCTGGGCTGCGGAACGGTGGGCTCCGAGGTCGCACGCATCATGACGACGCACGCGGACGACCTCGCCGCCCGCATCGGCGCCCCGGTCGAACTGGCCGGGGTCGCCGTCCGCAGGCCCGAC
The DNA here is from genome assembly GCA_035698655.1 of Streptomyces sp. Classification (GTDB taxonomy): domain Bacteria; phylum Actinomycetota; class Actinomycetes; order Streptomycetales; family Streptomycetaceae; genus Streptomyces. The sequence goes on along the minus strand of DASSBO010000499.1, from coordinate 195 downwards.
CGGGCGCGGGACGGCATCGACCCCGCGCTGGTCACCACGGACGCGTCCGCGCTGGCCCGGCGCGAGGACATCGACGTCGTCGTGGAGGTCATCGGCGGTCACCGGCCGGCCCTCGACCTCCACCTCGCGGCGTTCGAGCGCGGCAAGCACGTCGTCACCGCGAACAAGGAGGTCGTCGCGAAGGAGTGGCGGGCG
>DASSBO010000498.1:0-2942 GCA_035698655.1 Streptomyces sp. | reverse complement strand
CGTGCCGGGACGCGGGCCGGCGGACTGCTGCTGGCGGTCCTGCGGGGCCCGGCCGCCCGGCAGGAGGAGACCGGAACGGAGTTGCGCGAGGCGCTGGGGCTCGCCCCGGACGAGCCGCTGGCCGTGGTGGCCGTCCGGCCGTGGCGGGCCGGCGGCCCGCGTGCCGCGCTGCCGCGGGTGGCGGCGCAGTGCGTCGTGCCGGCTGCGGCGGCGGAAGCTCCGGCCGCGCTGGCGGCGCTGGTGCGCCTGCGCGCGCCGGACGCCCTCGAACCCGCGCGGGCCGTCGCAGAGCGCCTGCTGCGGGCAGCAGGCGAGGCGACCGCCCTGCCGGCGGTCGCCGGAGTGAGCGCGGGGCGCCGGGGACTGAGCAGCCTCCGCATCGCCTGGGGCGAGGCGGAGGCGGCGGCCCGGGCCGCGGCGGCCGAGGAGCGGCACGGGCCGGTCGGCGTGTGGGAGGCCGTCGGCGCCTACCGGCTGCTGACCGGGCTGCCGGCCGGAGCGCCGCCCGACCCCTCGGTACGGCGGCTGCTGGAGCCCGCCCACCGTGAGACGGCCCGCACCGCCGAGCGGTACCTCGACTGTGCGGGCCAGGCGGGCCGGACGGCTGCCGCGCTGGGCATCCACCGCCAGACCCTGTACTACCGGCTGTCCAAGGTGGAGCAGCTGACCGGCCTCGACCTCGACGACGGCGAGGACCGGCTGCTGCTCCACATGGCGCTCAAGGCGGCCAGGCTCGGCTGAGCCACCCTTGGAAACTCGGCTATTCCCCCAGGTCGACGCTGCGGGCGGAGGTCGCGCCGATCTCGCCGGCCATCTCGGCGAGCACCGACTGCGGCACCGTGTCGTCCACGGTCAGCGCGACGAGCGCCTCGCCGCCGGCCGTGGCACGGGAGACCTGCATGCCGGCGATGTTGATGCCGGCCTCGCCCAGCACCCGGCCCACGGTGCCGACGACGCCCGGCCGGTCGCCGTAGCGCAGGAAGACCATGTGGTCCGCGAGCGCCAGGTCGACGTCGTGCTCACCGACGGCCACGATCTTCTGCAGGTGCTTCGGGCCGGTCAGCGTGCCGGAGACGGAGATCTCCTCCCCGCTGGTCAGCGTGCCGCGCACGGTCACCACGTTGCGGTGCTCGGGCGACTCGGAGCTCGTGGTCAGCCGCACCTCCACGCCGCGCTCCTGGGCGAAGAGCGGCGCATTGACGTAGGAGACGGTGTCGTCCACCACGTCCTCGAAGACGCCCTTGAGTGCGGACAGCTCGAGCACCTTCACGTCGTGCTGGGTGATCTCGCCGTAGACCTCGACGTCGAGCCGGGCGGCGACCTCGCCGGCCAGCGCGGTGAAGATGCGGCCCAGCTTCTCGGCGAGCGGCAGGCCGGGGCGCACGTCCTCGGCGATCACACCGCCCTGCACGTTCACCGCGTCCGGCACGAGCTCGCCGGCCAGCGCCAGCCGCACGGACCGCGCGACCGCGATGCCCGCCTTCTCCTGGGCCTCGCCCGTGGAGGCGCCCAGGTGCGGGGTGCACACGACCTGGTCGAACTCGAACAGCGGCGAGTCGGTGCACGGTTCGCTGGTGTAGACGTCCAGGCCGGCGCCGGCGACCCGGCCCTCCTTGAGCGCCGCCGCCAGCGCCTCCTCGTCGACGATGCCGCCGCGGGCCGCGTTGATGATGCGGACATTCGGCTTGACCTTGCGCAGCGCCTCGTCGTCGATGAGACCGAGCGTCTCCGGGGTCTTGGGCAGGTGCACGGTGACGAAGTCGGCCTGGCCGAGCAGTTCGTCCAGCGACAGCAGCTTGACGCCCATCTGCGCGGCGCGGGCCGGCTGCACGAACGGGTCGTAGGCGACGATCTTCATGCCGAAGGCGGCCATCCGCTGGGCGACGAGCACGCCGATGCGCCCGAGGCCGACCACACCGAGGGTCTTCTCGCTCAGCTCGACGCCGGTGTACTTGCTGCGCTTCCACTCGCCGTCCTTGAGCGCGGCGTTCGCCTGCGGGATGTTGCGCGCCGAGGAGATGATCAGACCGCAGGCGAGTTCGGCGGCGGTGACGATGTTGGACGTCGGCGCGTTGACGACCATCACGCCGGCCTTCGTGGCGGCGGGCACGTCGACGTTGTCCAGGCCGACGCCCGCACGGGCCACGACCTTCAGCTTGCGGGCCGCCGCGACGGCCTCGGCGTCGATCTTGGTGGCGCTGCGCACCAGCACGGCGTCGACGTCGGCGATGGCCGGCAGGAGTTCGGCACGGTCGGCGCCCTGGCAGTGCCGGATCTCGAAGTCGGGGCCGAGGGCGTCGACGGTGGCCGGCGAGAGCTCTTCGGCGATGAGTACTACGGGTTTGCTCACTTGAGTCTCAGTCCTCACTTGTCCGGTGCGGACGGCCGCTCCCGACGGCCGAAGGCGTGGAGTGTGGCAGCCGCGTGGAGACGCACGACGCTGTGAGCCTGTGACGCGTTGGTGGCGGGTTCAGTGTATCCGCGGGACGGGTCGCGGGCCGATGACTTCGGTCATCCGTCACCCGCACGGGGGGCGCCGGCCCCTGCGGGGCCGGCGCCGGATCTCATGCCTCCTCGTCGACCCAGCTCATGAGCTTGCGGAGCTTGCGCCCCGTGGTCTCCAGCAGGTGGTCGGAGTCGGCCTTCTTGTACTCGTTGTACTTCGGCAGGCCGTCGTTGTACTCCTTCATCCAGTTGGTGGCGAACGTGCCGTCCTGGATCTCGCCGAGCACCTTCTTCATCTCGGCCTTGGTGCCGTCGTTGATGATGCGCGGACCGGAGGTGTAGTCGCCCCACTCGGCGGTCTCGGAGACCGACCAGCGCATCTTCTCCAGGCCGCCCTCGTACATCAGGTCCACGATGAGCTTCAGCTCGTGCAGGCACTCGAAGTAGGCGATCTCCGGCTGGTAGCCCGCCTCGACGAGCGTTTCGAAGCCGGCCTT
>DASSBO010000497.1:0-6339 GCA_035698655.1 Streptomyces sp. | reverse complement strand
CCTGGTCGTCGGCGTGATCGTGGCGGTCGTGGTCGTCGCGGCCGTCGTCTGGTTCGCGATGAGCTGACCCTGCGAGGCCCGTCCCCGCTCGCCTTTCCCCCGCTCACCTTCCCCCACACACAGCCGAGAGCCGGCCCCGTCGCCGGCTCTCCGCTTTCCGCGTCGGCTACTCCTCCGCCGTCAGCCCCGCGCGCAGCTGCGCGAGCGTGCGCGTCAGGAGACGGGAGACGTGCATCTGCGAGATGCCCACCCGCTCGCCGATCTGCGACTGCGTCATGTTCCCGAAGAACCGCAGCATGATGATCTGCCGCTCCCGGGTGGGGAGGCCGGCCAGCAGCGGCTTCAGGGACTCGCGGTACTCCACGCCCTCCAGCGCGCTGTCCTCGTATCCGAGCCGGTCCGCCAGCGAGCCCTCGCCGCCGTCCTCCTCCGTGGAGGGGGAGTCCAGCGAGGAGGCGGTGTAGGCGTTGCCGACCGCGAGGCCGTCCACGACGTCCTCCTCGGAGACCCCGAGGCACAGGGCGAGTTCCGGCACGGTGGGCGAGCGGTCCAGCGTCTGGGACAGCTCGTCGCTCGCCTTCGTCAGGGCCAGCCGCAGCTCCTGCAGCCGGCGCGGCACGCGCACCGACCAGGACGTGTCGCGGAAGAAGCGCTTGATCTCCCCGACGACCGTCGGCATCGCGAACGTCGGGAACTCCACGCCGCGCTCGCAGTCGAAGCGGTCGATCGCCTTGATCAGCCCGATGGTGCCGACCTGGACGATGTCCTCCATCGGCTCGTTGCGGCTGCGGAACCGGGCCGCCGCGTAGCGGACCAGCGGCAGGTTCAGCTCGATCAGGGTGTCGCGGACGTAGGCCCGCTCCGGCCCGTCGTCCGGCAGCGCGGCGAGGCGGAGGAAGAGGCTGCGGGAGAGCGTGCGGGTGTCGAGGGCGGCGCCGTCGGGGGCGCCCTCCGGCGCCGGGGGGCCGGGTTGCGCGGGGACGTCGTGCGGTGCGGTCGGTGCGGCTGGTGCGTCGTCGGTCGTGAGCTCGGTGAGCACCTTCGAGCTGTCCAGTTCTACGGACATGCCACCCCCTTGAGGTCGCGGACGGTTCGCAGCGGCGACCCTCGGCCGAGGGAAGCACCTCCCCCTGGATACCGAAGGACACCACTGCGGCAAACGCAGCTCTCGCAGAATGTCACAAGTCAGCAACACGACGTAGCGCCTTGTCGACAAAATCTCGCGAGATCAGCGCGTTGCGGCCCGACGGCCCTTCCCCCGCAGGGGTTACGCGTCGATCCTGTTTGCGGCCCTCAGTCGGGCGAAGCTGCGGGAGAGCAGCCGGGAGACGTGCATCTGCGAGACCCCGAGTTCCGCGCTGATCTGCGACTGCGTCAGGTTCCGGTAGTAGCGCAGCAGCAGGATGCGCTGTTCGCGCTCGGGCAGCTGGACGAGCAGGTGGCGGACCAGGTCCCGGTGCTCGACGCCGTCCAGCGCGGGGTCCTCGTAGCCGAGCCGGTCCAGCAGGCCGGGCAGCCCGTCGTCACGTTCCTGCGCCGCCTCGAGCGAGGTGGCGCGGTAGGCGCGGCCGGCCTCGATGCAGGCCAGCACGTCCTCTTCGGCGATGTCGAGCCGGCCGGCGATCTCCGCGGTGGTCGGCGAGCGCCCGTGCAGCACCGTCAGGTCCTCGGTGGCACCGCTGACCTGTACCCACATCTCGTGCAGCCGGCGCGGCACGTGCACCGTGCGCACGTTGTCCCGGAAGTACCGGCGGATCTCCCCGATGATCGTCGGCATGGCGAAGGTGGGGAACTGCACCCCGCGCTCGCTGTCGAAGCGGTCGATGGCGTTGATCAGGCCGATGGTGCCGACCTGGACGACGTCCTCCATCGGCTCGTTGCGGCTGCGGAAACGCGCGGCCACGTAGCGCACAAGGGGCAGGTTGGCCTCGATCAGCGCGTCCCGAACGCGCGCGTAGGGGGCGCTGCCCGGCTCCAGGCCGGTCAGCTGCTGGAAGAGAGACTGGGTGAGCGCCCGAGCCTCCGCACTCCTGTTCTCGCGCGTCTGGGTCGCCGCCACTGGGCCGTCACCACCCCTTCACGGTGCAGATCTGTCCGTCGACACAACCGGTCAAAAGCGGTCATAGCATCACAAGACATGTGCACTGTGTGCAAGCACCCGATAGCGCCGTGTTGCTTGCGAGTTGGGGTGAGGTGGGCTGGGCCGATCAGCGGACCAGTTCGGTCATGAACTGACCGACGCCCTTCGCGGCGTTCGATATGCCCTCGAAGCCGACCCCGACCATGTCGGCGGCCTCGTTCGGCGAGGTGACGATCGTGTAGAGCGCGAAGCCGACGACGATATAGACCACGATCTTCTTGATGTCCACGTCGTCGTGCCCCTTCTGGCGTCCGCGGTCCTGGCGTCGGTGCGGAGCGGAGTCTAACCACTGACGCTCGTCAGATGATCGGTTCAGACGGTGCGGATTTTCGGCCCGGGGGATCCATAGGCTAGGCTTCCTCTCGGTAGCGTGTCCGAGCGGCCGAAGGAGCTCGCCTCGAAAGCGAGTGAGGGGGCAACTCCTCCGTGGGTTCAAATCCCACCGCTACCGCTGTGAGCAGAACGCAGTAGGGCCGGACCGGCAGGGTCCGGCCCTCCTGCGCGTGCGCCCGCAGTGCGTCAGTTGACGGTGCCGTCGCGGAAGAAGGCCGTGAGCAGGCTGCCGCACTCCGCGGCCAGCACGCCGTGCACGACCTCGGGACGGTGGTTGAGCCGGCGGTCGCGCACCACGTCCCACAGGGAGCCGGCCGCGCCGGCCTTCGCGTCCAGCGCGCCGAAGACGACCCGGTCCACCCGCGAGAGCACCGCGGCGCCCGCGCACATCGTGCAGGGCTCCAGCGTCACGACCAGCGTGCAGCCGGTCAGCAGCCTGCTGCCCGCCGCGCGCGCGGCCGCGCGCAGCGCCAGCACCTCCGCGTGCGCCGTGGGATCGCCGGTCGCCTCCCGCTCGTTGCGGCCGCGGCCGAGCACGGCACCGTCCGGGCCGAGCACCACCGCGCCCACCGGGACGTCCCCGGTGCGCGGCGCCTGCCCGGCCTCCTCCAGCGCGAGCCGCATCGGCGCGCGCCACGGGTCGCGGACGGGGTCGGGCCGGTCGTCGCGGTCCGGTGGCGGGGAGACGGTCATACGGCCATCCTGCCGCCCCGCCGCGGCGCCGCGCCTAGCGGACCGCCTCCAGCACGTCCGTGCAGCCCAGCGCCTCGGCCACGGCGTTCAGCGCGTCCTGCGGCGTCAGGGTGAGGACGGCGGACTCCTCCATCCCGAAGTCCGCCAGCAGGCCCGGATCGCCCAGCGGGCCCGCCCGTACCACGGCGTCGGCGTCCGCCGCTTCGGCGTCCTCCTCCGCCTCCGGCTCGCCGTCCTCCGTGCCGTCCAGGTCGACCAGCTGGTCGAGCGCGGCCGGATCCTCCGGCTCGCGGCCCAGCAGTTCGTCGGTGAGCAGGATCTCGCCGTAGCTGCTGCGCAGCGCGGCGGCGGCATCCGAGACGTAGACGCGCGGTTCCTCCTCCTCACCGTCCACCCGGACGATGCCGAACCACGCGTCCTCCTGCTCGATGCAGAGCAGGACCGTGTCGTCGTCGGCCGAGGCCTCCCGGGCCAGGTCGGCGAGGTCGGTCATCGACTCCACATCATCGAGCTCCGTGTCGCTCGCTTCCCACCCGTCTTCGGTGCGCGCGAGCAGTGCGGCGAAATACACCGTGACTCTCCCACTGATATCCGTGTGCCCGAGTGACGACGGGACAGTGCCCGTCTTTCGTTCGCATCGTGGCAGAAAGCGGGGCGTTGCGAGAGGTCTTCGACAGTGCGTCGTCCGCGTGTCTGGCCGGAACCGGGCGCGGGCCCACCGGTGTCACCAGCGAAAAGTCCGCATTCGCATGGCTTGTCGCATGCGGGCGACACGGGCGCGCCGCGGCTGCACCCGTTCCCGCAGCGCCTTGGCCTCGTTCAGCTCGCGCAGGAAGAGCGCCCGGCGGCGCAGCCGGTCGGCGTTCTCCTCCCGGAGGGCCGCACGTGCGGCCGCGGCGTCGTCCTCGTCCTGCGAGCGGCGCTTTCTCGGTTCGGCCATCGGGCACCTCCCGGCCTGTCCCTCCACTCTCGCGCGGGGCGCGGGGGTACGCCAGTGCGAGCGGCGACGGCCGCTCGGTTACTGTCGAGGGCATGCGGACCCACGTCGTCGACCACCCGCTGGTGGCGCACAAACTGACCACCCTGCGCGACGAGCGCACCGACTCGCCCACCTTCCGGCGGCTCGCCGACGAGCTGGTGACCCTGCTCGCCTACGAGGCCACCCGTGACGTGCGCACCGACCAGGTCGGCATCACCACCCCGGTGAGCGCGACGACGGGCGTGCGGCTGTCCCACCCGCGTCCGCTGGTCGTGCCGATCCTGCGGGCCGGCCTGGGCATGCTCGAGGGCATGACCCGGCTGCTGCCGACCGCCGAGGTGGGGTTCCTGGGCATGATCCGGGACGAGAACACGCTGCAGCCCTCGACCTACGCGAGCCGGATGCCGGACGACCTGTCGGGCCGGCAGGTCTACGTGCTGGACCCGATGCTGGCCACGGGCGGCACGCTCGTCGCCGCGATCCGGGAACTGATCGGGCGCGGCGCCGACGACGTGACGTCCATCTGCCTGCTCGCGGCCCCCGAGGGGATCGAGGTCGTCGAGCGGGAGCTGGCCGGCACTCCGGTCACCGTGGTGACGGCCTCCATCGACGAGCGGCTGAACGAGAACGGCTACATCGTGCCCGGACTGGGCGACGCCGGCGACCGCATGTACGGGACGGCCGGCTGACGTACGGCTGCGGCCGCCGCCCTCAGCAGCCCGGTGACGGCTTGGGCGAGGGCTCGTTGAGGGCCGCGATCGCCTTCTCGGCCTTCTTCCCGTCCGTCAGCTTCGTGAAGCCCTTGCCGATGACCAGGTCGATGTCCTCGCCCTTGCGGTCGTCGTAGCGGGTCTTCGCCCCGTCCACGTGTGCGCTCAGGACCTTCATCCGGGCGAGGGTGTCGGCGCCGGTCGCGCCGATGAACAGCGCCGGGGCGTCCACCTTGTGGTCCAGCGACTCGGGCGCGTTGGCCACGTCGCCGATGGTGAAGCCGCGCTTCTTCAGCTCGTCCGCCGTCCGGCCGGCCAGGCCGCTGCGCTTGGTGGCGTTGAGCACGTTCACGGTGATGCTCTTCGGCTCCGGCAGCTTCTCCTCGGCCGCCGCCCCCTTCGTGGTGTCCCCGGCGGGCTCGGCCGACGCGACGCCCCCGGCCTTGGCCTCACCGCCGGCCGGTGCGGAGCACTTCTTGGCCGCCCCCTTGCCGGCGGCGCGTGCCGGGGTGCCGCCGTTGCCCGAGAAGACGTCCACGAGCTGCAGCGAGCCCCAGCCGAGCAGACCGAGAGTGACGACCGACGCGAGGGTGGCGAGCACGATCTTGCCGCGGTTGCGGGGCCGCCGCATGCGCGGGTAGCGGTCACCCTTGATGCGGTACTGGCCGCCCATGCCGGGGGGAGTGAGCATGCTCATGAACGCAGGTTAATGGCGGCGGCGGGATTATGCCTACCAGATGATCAGCGGCGAGCCGCCGGAAAAGCGGGCGTCACGGGGCATGCGCGACGCGGAGGTTCTCGCGGCGGACTACGCCGAACGGGGAGAGACCGGGCTGCTCAGCCCAGCTCCAGCACCCGGGCGTGCAGCACCTGACGCTGCTGCAGGGCGGCGCGCACGGCGCGGTGCAGCCCGTCCTCCAGGTACAGGTCTCCCTGCCACTTCACGACGTGCGCGAACAGGTCTCCGTAGAAGGTGGAGTCCTCCGCGAGCAGCGTCTCCAGGTCGAGCTGGCCCTTGGTGGTGACGAGCTGGTCAAGACGCACCGGGCGTGGGGCGACGTCCGCCCACTGGCGGGTGCTCTCCCGGCCGTGGTCCGGGTACGGCCGCCCGTTTCCGATTCGCTTGAAGATCACACGGAAAGCCTACCGGCCCTTCACGTCCCGGTGCAGCCGTGCGGCAGGGCACGGATGGCGACGAACCGCCCGAATGGTGCCGAGCCGTCCAGGGGACGGCGCGAAACCACCGGGCGCATTCGTGCAGCGAGGGGCGCGTGCCTCGGCACGCGCCCCTCGCGCGGCGCTCCGCGGCGTCAGGCCGCCGCGCGCGCGGCGTGCGGACCGGGGTGCAGCGGCGTGGTGCTCTTCGCCCCCGACTCCTTCTTGGCGGTGTCGGGCGACGCGGCGGCGTCGGCCACCGGCGCGGCCAGGCTGCCGGTGTCCCAGGCGTAGGTGCCCACCGCGTCGGCGATGGCGTCGATGTTGGC
>DASSBO010000496.1:0-3137 GCA_035698655.1 Streptomyces sp. | reverse complement strand
CTCGGCCAGCCCCGCGGGCTCGGGCTCTCCCAACGGGATCCAGCGGCGGCGGACCGCGCGGAGGGCGCGATCGACTCGGCCCTGCTGCTGGTACATCCGGGCCAGCTCGATCGAGGCCCAGCTCGCTCCCCCGTCAATGCCGCGCCAGAGAGAATCGGCGACGTCCACCAGACGCGGTGCCGCGGGGTCGTGGCGGTCGAGGGCCAGCCTGGCCTCGAGCAGCGGCGCCGCCCGGGTGTAGAACCCGTGCAGCGAGTCCTTCGCGGCCAGGCCGCGCCATTTGTCCCAGAGCCGCCGGCCGGCGACCGGATCACCCTGCCAGGTGCGCCAGACTTCGCGCGGCTCCCCGTCCAACAGCGTGGTGTCCGGCGGCAGACCGCCGAACCAGCCGGCTCCGAGGATCGCCATCCGTCCGACCACGTCGGGATCTTTGGGACCGAGGGCACGCAACGTGTCGATCCACTTCGCGGCCTCGGACGGGCGGCCCAGGTTCCAGAGATATCTCGCACGGTCGGCCGCCATGCCGACGCGCTCCTGCTTCGTGGCGGCGAGCCGGTGGACGGCCCCGAGCAGCGCGTCCTCATGGGTGATGGTGACGCTGTCCAGCGGGCCGAAGAAGAGAATCCCCTGGGGGACTCCCAGCGGGCCCGAGCCGATGCCCGCGAGGAAGGCGGCGATGCCAGCGCTGTCGCGGGCGGACTGGAGGAGGTTCCACCGCGCGACCGGCACGCCTTCGCCGGCGGAATCGAGCGCCACCAGCCGCCGGGACCACAGCCGCTGGGCGGCGGTATCGCCCACCGCGTACGTCAGGCTGGCCAGGTGCTGGATCGGGCCACCGTAGAGGGAGTCGCGCTGAAAGGCCTGCTCGAACGCCTGCCGGGCCCTGACTTCCGGCTCGGGGACGTCCGCCAGGCGGCCGGAATGGAACAGGTCGTCGCCCAGGTAATACCAGGCCTCGGCGCTCTCGGGCATCGACTGCACGGCCCGCTCGGCGTCCGCGATCCGGTCGGTCCAGGGCGTCTGGCCCGGGTAGCGGGAGCCGAGCCGGAGCGACAGAAAGATCTGGTCCTGGGGATTCAGCCGGTCGCGGTAGCGCCACGCCAGGGAACGCACGCGCTGCATGTCCACCGTGGCGGGGTGCCAGCCGTCGGACTCGACCAGGGCGGAGAGTGCCAGGGCGAAGGTGGAGTCGAGCTCGACCGCACGGGACAGAAGCGGGGTGGAGTTCTGGAAGGCGCCGCGCCGGTAGGCGGCGGCGCCGTCGAGGTAGGCGCGGAGCGCGTCGAGGTTGGTCGTGGTGAGGGCGCTCAACTGCGCGGAGCTGGCGCCGGCGCCCAGGGCCAGCAACTGTCCCGTGAGCCGGTCGATCAGCACGAAGAGACTGTCCTTCGGTCCCACCACGCTGGTCTGCGCCAGCATTTTGCCGTCCGGCACCGCGACCAGGCTCGCCCCGATGACCAGATGATCCGGCGGCCCCACGATGCTGCCCTGGAGCACCCGTCCCGCGCCCAGCTTCCGGGCGACGCCGGCAACCGCGTCGTCGGACAGGTCCTGGGCATCGGTCCCGCCCGCGTCGCGCACGGCCGCGAGGACCGAGCGGGTGTCCGCCGCCCGGGGACCGCCCTCGCCGGTGAGCTTGGCCTGCAGCAGGTCGAGCATTCCCTGCCTGAGGTACTGCACGCTCGGATCGGCGCCCGCGACGCGGAACGGGAGTACGGCGACCAGATTGGCGTCGAGCGGGCGGACGCCGGCGCGCGACCAGGGCTTCCAGACCGCGAGGGCCGCCGCCACGGTGATGACGGCGGCGGCAGCCGCGAACGCGTAGATCCGGCGGGCGGGCCGGATCCGGGGCGGCGGCGCCGCGGCAACCGGCTGGGTGTGGGTCGGCGTCATGCCACCGCTCGGCGTGGCCAGCGGCTCGAGTGCCGTCACCAGGTCGTCCGCCGTCTGGAACCGATCGGCGGGGCGCTTGGCCAGGCAGCGCATCACCGCGGCTTCGAGCGCGGGCGAGAGTCCGTCGCGCCGCTGTCCCACCGGCACCGGCATCTGGGACACGTGCGCGGCCAGGGTCTGCTGCGGGTTGAGTCCGGGGAAGGGCGTATGCCCGGCGAGCATCTCGTAGGCCAGCACGCCGAGGGCGTAGATGTCGACGCGCCCATCCATGTGGGGATCGGCCGAGGCCTGCTCCGGCGCCATGTAGGCCGGCGTCCCCAGGGCCACGCCGGCCGTGGTGAGCTGCTGGCGGCCCGAGGCCTCGGAGACCGCCTTGGCCACGCCGAAGTCCATGACCATGGCGTGCCGGCCCGAGAGCAGCACGTTTTCCGGCTTGATGTCGCGATGGACGACGCCCGCGCGGTGGGCCACCGACAGTGCCTCCGCGATCTCGCCGAGGAGGCGAACGGCCTCGGGGACCGGGAGCTCGCCGCCGCGGGCAAGCCGGTCGCGCAGCGTCTCGCCCTCGACGTAGGGCATGACGTAGTAGATGAACGTCGTGAGTCGTGAGTCGTGAGTCGTGGGCGGCTGGGATACGGCCTCATGACTCATGACCCATGACTCACGACTGACTGCCTGTCCCGAATCGAGCACCCCCAGGATGTGCGGGTGCTGGAGCCGGGCGGCCACCTCGATTTCGCGGGCGAACCGTTCGTCGCCCAGGGTGGCGGCCAGGTCGGGGCGGAGGACCTTCACGGCCACCTTGCGGTGGTGCTTGAGGTCCTCGGCGAGGTAGACCGTGGCCATCCCGCCCTGGCCGAGCTCGCGCTCGATGCGGTAGCGATCGGCCAGCGCCGTCCGGAGACGGTCGAGCATCGGGGTCGTCATCGCGGGGGCGCGGGTCGGGGGCGGCTAGCGGACCCAGGGCCGGTCGGGCGCCGCGCCTCAACGCCCGCCGGGGCTGTGGCCCGGCGCCGGCTCGGCCCTCGGCCCGATCGTACCAGCATGGTCGCTACCTCGGGGGCCCTGCCGTCGGGTTGGGGGGCGCTGTGCGGCGCCGGGATGTTGGTGGAGTCGGGGGACTAATATGGCGAACGGGCGGGCCGGGGGACAGACGGACGGACGGACGGACGGACGGACGGACGGACGGACGGACGGAAGGACGGAAGGACGGACGGACGGACGGACGGACGGACGGACGGACG
>DASSBO010000495.1:0-2326 GCA_035698655.1 Streptomyces sp. | reverse complement strand
CCGGCCAGGTCGGCGCCCTTCATCTGCGGGGCCGCCTGGACGCGGGCCAGCAGCGTGGCGTCGTCGGCGAGGCGGTCGCCGGAGAAGATGCCCACGCGCATGGCGCCGCGCTCGCGCAGGTGCCGGGTCAGCGCACGGGTGTCGACGTGGCTGATGCCGACGACGCCCTGGCCGGCCAGTTCGTCGTCCAGGGTGCGCACCGAGCGCCAGTTGGACGGCCGGCGTGCGGGGTCGCGCACGACGTAGCCGGAGACCCAGATGCGCTTGGACTCGGGGTCCTCGTCGTTGACGCCGGTGTTGCCGATGTGCGGCGCGGTCATGACGACGACCTGGCGGTGGTAGGACGGGTCGGTCAGCGTCTCCTGGTAGCCGGTCATGCCGGTGTTGAAGACGGCCTCGCCGAAGGTCTCGCCGACGGCGCCGTAGGAGCGGCCGCGGAAGACGCGGCCGTCCTCCAGGACGAGGACCGCCTCGGTCGCGGCGGTGGTGGGGGAAGTGGTCATCGTGCACCCTCCCGGGTGGTCGTGGTCAGGGAGTCGATGGCCTCGACCCAGGCGGGGTGGTCGGCGGCCCGCTCGGAACGGAAACCGGAGTCGATGAGGCGGCCGCCGTGTTCCCAGGTGACCACCAGCAGGCCGCCCTCGGTGAGGACCTTGCCGGCGATGCCCTTGTCCAGGCGGGCGCCGCGCAGTTTCGCGGCGGGGACGAAGAAGTCCTGGGCTCCGGGGCGCACGACGTCCAGCCCGGCGTCGGTCAGGCTCAGCTCGGCGCGGCTGCGCACGCCCAGGCCGCGGGCGACGATCCGGTCGAGCCACTGCCCGGCGCTCGTCGAGCCGTGGTACCGGCCGGTCATGGCGAGCCGCTGCGGGCCCGGGTCGTCGGGCGGTGCCGGCAGTTCGGGCAGGTCCGACTGGAGGCTGCCGCGCCACTTCCAGCCCTGGCGCATCAGCCAGTACATCAGCGCGATGAAGATCAGCAGACCGACGACCCAGCCGATGCGGTCGGCCCAGTCGGTGACCTTCTGGGAGTGCGGCTCGGCCGCGGCGATGAGGGTGGTTGCAGTGTTCACGCCAGGTTCCCGTCGATGAGCGTTGCCGTGCCCCGCAGGAAGGTGTGGGTGACGCGACCGGGCAGCTCACGCCCCGTGTACGGGCTGTTGCGGCTCCGGGAGGCGAACCCCGCGGGGTCCACCTGACCACGGTAGTCGGCATCGAGGAGGGTGAGGTTCGCGGGCTCGCCGACGGCCAAGGGGCGGCCGTGTCCGGTCAGCCGGCCGATGGCGGCGGGCCGGGCGGACATCCGCTCGGCGACCTGCGTCCAGTCCAGCAGGCCGGTCTCGACCATGGTGTGCTGCACGACGGACAGGGCGGTCTCCAGGCCGAGCATGCCCATGGCTGCGGCGCCCCACTCGCAGTCCTTGTCCTCGTGCGGGTGCGGGGCGTGGTCGGTGGCGACGCAGTCGATGGTGCCGTCGGCGAGCGCCTCGCGCAGTGCGCGGACGTCGTCGGCGGTGCGCAGCGGCGGGTTGACCTTGTAGACCGGGTCGTAGGAGCGGACCAGCTCGTCGGTGAGCAGCAGGTGGTGCGGGGTGACCTCGGCGGTCACGTTCCAGCCCTTGGACTTGGCCCAGCGCACGATCTCCACCGACCCGGCGGTCGACAGGTGGCACACGTGCAGCCGGGAGCCGACGTGCGCGGCGAGCAGCACGTCGCGGGCGATGACCGACTCCTCGGCGACGGCCGGCCAGCCGCCCAGCCCGAGCTCGGCGGAGACCACGCCCTCGTTCATCTGGGCGCCCTCGGTCAGCCGCGGCTCCTGAGCGTGCTGGGCGACGACGCCGTCGAAGGCCTTCACGTACTCCAGCGCCCGGCGCATGATGACGGCGTCGTCGACGCACTTGCCGTCGTCGGAGAAGACCCGTACGGCGGCGGCGGAGTCGTGCATGGCGCCGAGCTCGGCCAGCTGCTTGCCCTCGAGCCCGACGGTGACGGCGCCGACGGGCTGCACGTCGCAGTAGCCGTGTTCGCGGCCCAGCCGCCAGACCTGCTCGACGACGCCGGCGGTGTCGGCGACGGGGAAGGTGTTGGCCATGGCGTGCACGGCCGTGTAGCCGCCTGCCGCGGCGGCCCGGGTGCCGGTGAGCACCGTCTCGGAGTCCTCGCGGCCGGGTTCGCGCAGGTGGGTGTGCAGGTCGACGAGGCCCGGCAGCAGCACCTTGCCGGCGGCCTCGACGACCTGGGCGCCCTCGTCGGAGAGTCCGGTGCCGACGGCCTCGATGACCGAACCGTCGATCAGGACGTCCTGCGGCTCGCCGCCGAGCACCTTC
>DASSBO010000494.1:0-3310 GCA_035698655.1 Streptomyces sp. | reverse complement strand
GGTGGTGGGCTGGTGTGCACCCGTGTCCGGCTGTGGTCGTCCGCCGTTGTCCGGGGGCGAGGCCCGTGGATGGCTGAGCAGGCGCGCTGCTGCCGCGAGTTGGCGGGCGCATCACTGGGTCGCTTCGCTTCGTCCCGCCCGGCGGCACATCCGGGATCGCAGTGCGGCCGGGTAGGGGTGCGCGCACAGGCGCCGGGTGGTGGGACCGGGGATGCGGCCGGTGGGGCGCTTCGGGGGAAATCGCGCGCCCTGTCCGCCGGATACTGGCCGGTATACGACTGAAAGGGCGTGTGACTTCGCAGTAAGGACGGCCGGTTCACCCACATGCGCCACCCCCGCCCCCGACCTGGGCCGCCGCATGCCTTGCCGTGTGTTTACGGCAACCTCATTGCCGTAAACACACGGCAAGGCCCCACGACTGGAAAATCGGGCGAGGTTTGGTCCGGAAACCGCCCGAATTCCGGGCCAAACCTCGCCCTACTTCCCGGTAAGCCAGCTCCGGCGTCTGTGCGCGTACCCTTTCCCGGCCGCAGGCGGATCCGGGGTGTGCCGCCGGGCTGGCACGAAGCGAAGCGACCCGACGATGCGCCCGCCGGCTCGCGGCAGCAGCGCGCCTGCTCAGCCACGCACGGGCCTCGCCCCCGGACAACGGCGGACGACCACAACCGGACACGGGTGCACACCAGCCACTGTCTACTGGTCACCGGCAACCTGAACGGACCGCGCACCCACCACCCCTCCCCCCGTAGCCAGCGCCTTTCAGCACCCGCACCACAAAAGCACCCGCATTGTTTCCGTCCAGCGGGCGCGCCACGAACGCGCCAACCGATCGTGCCACCGGCGTACAGACGGCTGGGTCGGTCGGCAACCTCTGGGGGGTACGTTGGCGTTGCCTGCAGATTCGAACTCAGTAGTAACCCTTCTCACCGTCGAGGAGTTCGCGGATCGCGTCGGCGTGGCCGGCGTGCCGGGCCGTCTCCTCGATCATGTGGAAGAGGATCCAGCGCAGCGAGATGCCGTCGAAGCGCTCGTTGCGGCTGGTGTCGTCGAGCGAGAAGCCGGCCACGGTCTCGTCCGAGAGCGCGCACTGCCGCCGGTAGTCCTCGAGGAGGGTTGCCAGCGGGACGTCGTCGACCATCATCTCGGCGTCCTCGGGGAGGCTCTCGTCGAACTGCGGGTTGTCCGCCTCGCCGCGTCCGAGCGCGATCACCTCGAACCAGCAGTGCTCGACCCACCGCAGGTGCGCGACGAGGCCGGCCATCGTCATCAGCGGCGAGGCCGGCAGCACCGCCCGGTGGGCCTCGTCCTCGGAGAGGCCCTCGCACTTCCAGGCGATGACGGCGCGCTGCATGTCGAGCCAGGCCAGGAGCTGGGTGCGTTCATCGGCGGTGTGGGCGGGGCGTTCGCGAAGTGGCGTCATGCCACGGGACGTTAGCGGCGGGCCGCGCGGGGCCGCACCGGCTTTTCGCCGTCCGCCGCCGCTGGCCGCCGGTCGGCCGACGGCCGGCCGACGGCTCAGCCGACGGGCGGCCAGCGGCGGCGGACGGCGGCCAGGCATTCGCGCTGGTCCTGCAGCCAGCCCTCGGGCAGGTCCATGGTCAGCTCGACGGCCGTCAGGGTGTTGGCGCGGTCGGCCACCCACACCGTGGCGCGGTCGGCCGCCGTTCCCGGGTCCTCCTCGAGCTCGATGTGCAGCTCCGTCTCCCGCTGGTCCTCCCGCCAGGACACGTCGTCGGCGCCGGCCTCGATCGCGTCGAGTGCCTCGCCCCACTCGGTGAGGTCCTCGGGGAAGATCCAGGTCCGCAGGGTCCCGCTGACGAAGTCGCCGCGCACGGCGATCTCGCCGAGCAGGATCCCGGACTCCTCGCCGTAGTCCGTGCGGCTGCGCCCGGTGACGCGCACCACGACGCTGTTGCCCGCCGCGCCGGCGAGGCGGATCAGGTCGAGGGGGCCCTGGGCGTCCACGCTGCTCAGCCGGCCTCGCTCGACCCGCGACGGCGGGAGAGCCGCAGCGCCGCCCCGGCCGCGGCGGTGATCAGCGCGGCGGACAGCGACAGCTCCAGCCCGTCCGCCTGGTCGCTCGCCCCGCCGACGCCCGCGTGCGACGGGCCGCTGGGCCGCGTGCCGGTGACGGTGATCTTCGAGTGCCCGACCCGGCCGTTGTCGGGGCAGCGGAAGGTGACGGTGTAGGTGCCGGGCGGCACGTGCCGCACCGTGGCCTTGCCGACGAGGACGTTCGCGCCGGGGGTGAGCTTGACCTTGCCGAGTGCCTTCGACGTCGCGGTGGCCCGGCGGGCGCACAGGCTGTCCGTGAGGAAGACGGTCGTCCCGGGAGCGGCGACGTGTTTGCTCACGTCGACGCCGCCCGGCCCGCCGCGGGTGAACGGCCCCTTCTCGGCTCCGATGGTGGGTGTCGGCGTCGGGTCGGCGGCCGCGGCGGTGGGGGCGGCGCAGGCGGCACCGGCGACGAGGGCGGCGGCGAGTATGGACGTCAGGCGCGGCATGGGGGTCTCCGTTCGGCAGCGACGGGCACTCGGCCTGCCCCCGACGCTAGGTCCGCCCGCGGCCGCCTGCGGCCGGTGGGCCGCCATGCGGGTGACCGGAGCGCGGCCGCCGGTCAGGACCGGGCGGCCAGCAGCGCCCGCAGGGCGCGGGCGCGCGGGTCGGCCAGTTCGCGGTCGATCGCCTCGGCTTCGGTGTCGTCGAGGGTGAGGGCGGCCGGATGAGCGGCACGCGCTTCGGCGAGCCGGACGCGCAGGTGCGTCGGAGGGTGGGTGCTGTCGACACTGTCGAGGTGCAGGGCCGAGACCCGCAGTACGCGCAGGTGTTCGGCCTGCGGCATGGCGGCGACGTCCGCACGCAGCCCGGACCAGAACTCCTCGGCCTCGCCGGGCATGACGGCGGAGCCGCGCCGGCCGGGCCGGGTGCGCAGGGCGGCCGAACGGCGCATCAGGTACATGGTGACGGTGTCGCCGGAGGTGAATCGTTCCAGCATCGCGACGGCCGCCTGCGCCGAGCCGATGCGGGCGGCGATGCCGTCGGCGAGGTACTCGGCGCGCTGCCCGGCCCGCCGGGTGAGGCGGTCGAGCAGCAGGAGCAGGCATCTCACCGCCATGCGCGGGCCGTACAGCAGCGCGCGGGTGAGCCAGCCGGAGACGAGGGAGAGCAGGTCGTCACCGGTGACCAGGGTGGGGCGCAGGAGTTCGTGCCAGTGGGCGAGGGAGGTGACGGCGGCGTGCTGCCACAGCAGCCGGCGGTTGTCCCCGTTCACGGCGTGCCCGAGTTCGTGGCCGAGGAGGGCGATCCGTGC
>DASSBO010000493.1:0-4905 GCA_035698655.1 Streptomyces sp. | reverse complement strand
GCTGTCGGACTGATCGGCCTGTGCGTCTACGTCAGCATCTTCAAGCGCCGCAAGACGCAGCCGCCGAGCCCGGCGGCCCCCGTCGTCGTCGAGGACGAACGCCACCACTTCGGCGGCTGACGGCACACATCACGCTCCACGACGGCGCCCGGCCACCGCGGCCGGGCGCCGTCCGTCATGCCGGCGGCGCCGCGGGGGCCTGGAACTCCGGCTGGTCCAGCAGCCGGAGCCAGCTGCCGTCCGGCTGCCGCCGCACGACCTGGGCCCGCGCGCCCGCGCCGTCCTTCGGCGGGGTGGAGGTCAGCGCGATGTCGCCGTTGATCAGCGTCGGCAGCGGCCGCTCGGGGGTGAAGTGCGGCGCGTGCGCCAGCACCTGCTCCCACAGCTCGCGGATCGCCGCACGGCCGACCGTCGTCTGCCCGGGCGGGTAGGCCAGCACGGCGTCCTCCTCGTACAGCGCGGCGACCCCGGCCGCGTCGCCCGCGTTGCTGCGCTCGACGAACAGACGGGTAAGGTCTTCGGGCTTCATGGCCTTCTCGTACTCGCTCATGGCGTGCTCCTCGTGTCCTGGCCTCTCGCACTCCATGCTCGGCGGAGTCTCACCAGAAGTCCAACAGATGCTTCTTCTGGGAACTAGAATTTCCAGTCATGGAACTGAGGCAGCTCGAGTACTTCGTCGCGGTGGCCGAGGAACAGAACTTCACCCGCGCCGCCGAGCGGGTGCACATCAGCCAGTCCGGCGTCAGCGCGCAGATCCGGCAGCTGGAGCGGGAGCTGGGCGCCACCCTCCTCGACCGCTCCGGCCGCACCGCCACCCTGACGTCCGCGGGCGCGGCGGCGCTCGGCCACGCCCGCGCCGCGCTGGCCGCGGCCGGCGCCGTCCGGCAGGCCGTGGACGAGGTCAACGGCCTGCTGCGCGGCCGGCTGACCGTCGGCATGGTGACGGCCTGCACCGTCACGCCGCTCTTCGACGCCCTCTCGTCGTTCCGCGCCGACCACCCCGGCGTCGAGCTCACGCTGCTCGAGGACACCTCCGACCTGCTGGTGCACCGGGTACGCACCGGAGCCGCCGACCTCGCGCTCATCGGCGCGGCCGGCGCGGCGCCGTCCGACCTGGAGGCGCTGACCGTCATCAGCGAACCGCTCGTCGCCGCCGTGCCGCCGGACCACCCGCTGGCCGGCCGCCCGTGGCTCCGCCTGGCGGACCTGACCGGCCACCCGCTGGTGTGTCTGCCCGAGGGCACCGGCATCCGGGCCGTCTTCGACCAGGCGTGCGCCGCGCGGTCCGTGCATCCGCAGGTCGCCCTGCAGGCCGGCGCGCCCAGCGCGGTGGCCGACCTGGCGGCGCGGGGGCTCGGGGTGGCCGTGCTGTCCGAGTCGATGGCCGCATCGGCGAAGGACCGGCTGGTCGCACTGCCGCTGCAGGACGTCGAGCAGCCGGGCGTCCTCGCCCTCGTCTGGCGCCCGACGGCCGACCCGGCACTGCGCGAACTGGCGCGGCACTGCCGGCAGGCGTTCGCCCCGGCGGCTCCGACGGCTCCGACGGCCTCCGCGGATCAGCCGGCGGCGCCGTCCTGAGCCCCCTCCTCGTCCATCCCGGCGAGGACGAGCGGCAGCCGCGTCGCGCCGCCGTCCGTCACGCGGACCGGGACGCCCCAGTCCTGCTGGTGCACGTGGCAGGCCGGGTAGGGGTTGTCAGGGTCGTCGTCGCAGGAGGCCGCCATCGCGGACACGTGCAGCACGCCTTCGCCCGCCCCGTCCGCGAGCCGGACGTCCCGGCTGAGA
This sequence comes from Streptomyces sp., assembly GCA_035698655.1. Taxonomy (GTDB): domain Bacteria; phylum Actinomycetota; class Actinomycetes; order Streptomycetales; family Streptomycetaceae; genus Streptomyces. The sequence continues at coordinate 3,120 of DASSBO010000493.1, read as the reverse complement.
TCCGTGCCCTGCCCGGCGCCGTCGGCCAGCAGGTCCTCGGGCGTCGAGCTGACCAGCAGCCGGGTGGACGGGCCGTAACGGGTGTCCAGCTTCTGCCCGGCAGGCGCCTGGAAGACCACGTCCAGGCGGAGGGTCCCCGGCGCCACCTCGGTGGCGGCCCGCTGCGTCCGGTGCGCGGCCCCGGCGACCTGCACGGCCTCCTCCGGCAGCCGCAGCCGCGTCAGCCGGTGCCGCGCGGACTCCACGACGACGATGTCGCCGCTGCCGTCGTCCGCGAGCACCGCGTCCGAGGGCTCGCACAGGTCGGTGGCCAGCGTGCTGACCTCGTCGGTGGCCGGGTCGTAGCGGCGCAGCGCGTGGTTGTAGGTGTCGGCGACGGCGACGGATCCGTCGGGCAGCGCGGTCACGCCGAGGGGGTGCTGCAGCAGCGCCTTCTCGGCGGGCCCGTCGACGTGCCCGAAGTCGAACAGCCCGGTGCCGACGGCGGTGTGCAGGTGGTATTCACCGCCGTCCTCCTGCAGCCAACGCAGGGCGGACGTCTCCGAGTCGGCGATCCAGAGCCGGTCCCCGGCCGCCGCCAGCCCGGAGGGCTGGGCGAACCAGGCCTCGGCGGCGGGGCCGTCGACCAGGCCCTCGTTCGTCGTGCCGGCGGCGGCACGGACGGTGCCGGCGGCCGGGTCGTACGTCCACAACTGGTGGACACCGGCCATCGCGATCCACACCCGCTCCCCGAACCAGGCCACGTCCCACGGCGAGGACAGCGCGACCTCACGCGCCGGCCCGTCGGTCGGCGAGCCCTGCCACCACTGCTCGCCGGTGCCCGCGACGGTCGTCGTGGTGCCGGTGGCCGGGTCGAAGCGGCGCAGCGCGTGGTTGACGGTGTCCGCGACGATCACCGCGCCGTCCGGCAGCAGCGCCAGGCCCTGCGGCTCGCTGAACCGTGCCTCGTCCGCCGGGCCGTCGGCCAGGCCGCGCTCACCGCTGCCGACGCGGCGCACGACGGTCTCGCCGTCCGCCTCCAGCTCGACGAGCTGATGGCGGGTGGTGTCGGAGACGAGCAGGTGCCCGTCGGGCAACCGCAGCGCCTTGCCGGGGAAGCGCAGATCGGTCGCGACCGGCTCGGGCGGCACGTACGGCCCGTCGCCGCGCCGCAGGGTGCCGAGGGGCTCATGCCGGGCCTCCAGCTCGGCGACGAGCGTCTCGATGGCGTGCGCGTGCCCCTCGCCGGCGTGCTGCGCGACGACGTACCCCTCCGGGTCGATCACGACGAGGGTGGGCCAGGCGCGGACGGCGTACTGCTTCCAGGTGGCCAGCTCGGGGTCGTCCAGGACAGGGTGGTGAACCCCGTACCGCTCGACGGCGTCGACGACGGCGGCGTGCTCGGCCTCATGCACGAACTTCGGCGAGTGCACGCCGACGACGACGAGCGTGTCGGAGTGCCGTTCCTCCAGCTCACGGAGCTCGTCGAGGACGTGCAGGCAGTTGATGCAGCAGAAGGTCCAGAAGTCGAGGAGGACGATCTTCCCCCGCAGATCGGCGAGGTGGATCTCCTCGCCGCCGGTGTTCAGCCACCCACCCTTGCCGACGAGCTCGGGGGCCCGCACACGCGCACGCTTACTCATGCGTCCAAGGGTGCCAGGCGGGCGCCCGATCAGGGCGTTCAGGTGCCCTGAGCGCCGCCGAGCTGCTCCGCGATCGCGCGGACCGCGTCCGTCGCCCGGGCGTGCAGGCCGCCACCGTACGTGACCCGGGCGGCGCCGAGCCGCCCGTCGGCTGCCTTGCAGAACCGCGTCAGCCTGCTCGCCTGCTCCTGTGGGTCGCGAAGCTGCCCGCTGCGCTGGTCGGTGTCCTCCAGGTTGCAGCCGACCGCCCCCGCTTCGAGGAGCCGGTCGACGAGTTCCTCGGGCTCCAGCCCGTAGCCGTCCTCGATGTCCGCGGTGACGGGCACCGGCACGGCGCGTGCGATGCGTGCGACGGCCGCGAACATCTCGTCGGGCGGGATGTGGCCGCCGTCGGCGTACCCGAGGGTGGCGGCGACGGCGGAACTCGACGTGGCGAGCGCGGTGTGGCCCGCCTCGGCGAAGACGGCGGCGCTGACCGCGTCCCACACGTTGGGCAGCACGAGCGGGCCGCCGTCCCCGCGCTCGTGATGCATCCGGCGGAAAGCCTGCGCCTGCGCCGGCGCCTGCATGTCGTCTGGCCGCGCCACGGCTACGCCTCCTTCGTCAACGCGTGGGGCGCGTACCGCTCGACGGCTTCCAGCAGTTGCCGCTTCGACGGGTTGACCATCGCGTGCCCGGCGACCGTGACCGTCGGGACGGTCTCGTTGCCGTCGGCCACGGACCGGACGAAGGCGGCGGCCTCCGGGTCCTGCCAGATGTTGACCATCTTCCGCTTCAGCGGAGTCCGCAGCAGCCGGAGCCGCAGCATCATGCAGAACGTGCAGCCGGGCCGCCAGTAGATGACGACGCCGTCGTCGCCGGCCATGTCGTTCCCCCTTCGTCACCTTGGTCGCGTCGTGACCTGCGTCGTGCTGCCCTTCACGGTACGCGGCCCAGGCGCCACGCCGGTGGCACGATCGGTTGGTTGGTTCACAGCGCGCGTGCCGGACGGAAACAATGCGGGTGCTTTTGTGGTGCGGGTGCTGAAAGGCGCTGGCTACGGGGGGAGGGGTGGTGGGTGCGCGGTCCGTTCAGGTTGCCGGTGACGGGTGGCGTGGGTGGCTGGCGTCCACCCGTGTCCGGCTGTGGGCGTCCACCGTTGTCCGGGGGCGAGGCCCGTGGATGGCTGAGCAGGCGCGCTGCTGCCGCGAGTCGGCGGGCGCATCGTCGGGTCGCTTCGCTTTGTGACAGCCCGGCGGCACATCCGGGATCACAGTGCGGCCGGGTTGGGGTGCGCCGTTCACCCACATGCGCATCTCACGCCTCTGCCCGCGGGCTTGCCGTGTGATTACGGCAACCTCATTGCCGCAATCACACGGCAAGGCATGTGGCGGAGCACCTTCTGGTCTGGAAATGACCGTGTCGCGGTCATTTCCAGACCAGAAGCCCCGGGCGGGGGCGGGTGTGGCGCATGTGGGTGAACCGGCCGTCCCTACTAGTACTGCAGCCGCAGTTGGAG
>DASSBO010000492.1:0-8303 GCA_035698655.1 Streptomyces sp. | reverse complement strand
GGTCAGTGTCGCCGCGGCGCCCGGCTCGACGAACAGGTAGCCGGTGGCGGCCGGGTCCTGCGCGAAGCGCAGCTTCACCTGCGTGGTGCCTGTGGGGTTCACGGCGGCCAGTCCGGCCGAGGCGAAGTCGCTTGAGTCGGCCGTGCCGGACATCAGGCGGGGCACCGCCGCGGCCGCGGCGGCGGTGGGGGCGGCGGCCCAGTCGTCCGGCCCGACCGTGCAGCTGCCGCCGAAGCAGCCGCGCCGCACGTCGACGAGCAGCCGGTTGCCGGCCGGGTCGTTCCACGGGTCGCCGCTGCCGTAGGAGCGGCGGACGGTCAGGTGCGCGCCGGTGACCGTCGCGTCGTCCGGCAGGGCGGACGTGTCGAAGGACAGCACGGTCCGGTTGAGCCGCCCGTCGGCGCCGCGCCCGATCGCCAGGCCGTAGCTGCTCTCCAGCGTGCCGACGCTCGCCCCCGAGCCGTCGGCCGCGGCCTTGACGTAGCCGTCGTGGGCGTCGTCGCCGCGGAAGACCGCGGTGCCGGAACCCGGGTCGGGGTCGCCGCCCGGGTCGCCGCCGTCACCGCCTGCGGACAGGCCCCAGAATGCGGCGATGTGGCGGGCGGCGCAGATGTCGACGTCCAGGATGTACGGCGCGGTGGAGCCGCACTGGCCGGGTCCGCTGCCCGGGTCGACGGGCTGGCCGTGGCCCATGCCCGTGATCCGGAAGTCCTCGACAACGGGCTGCCCGGAGCCGTCGTCGTACACATGGTGTGGATAACCGGCGACGGTGTCCGACACCTCCGGCGTGGCATCCGTTCCGTGCACATTCGTCCACTGCTCGACCAGTTCGGTCAGGTTCGAGGGGTCGACCGTCGTGTCGGACGTGCCCTGCCACAGCGAGACGACCGGCCACGGGCCGTCGTAGGAGGACGCCCCGCGTACCAGGTCGCCCCACTGCTGCGGCGACTTGTCCACGCCGGGGTTCATGCAGCTGAACGCCTGCAGCACGCTGGTCGCGCACTTGTAGGGCAGCCCGGCGACGACGGCGCCGCCGGCGAACCGGTCGGGGTAGGCGGCCAGCATCACGGCCGTCATGGCCCCGCCGACGGACAATCCGGTCACGTAGGCGCGCTGCGGATCGGATCCCTGGTCGGACTGGACGCGGTCCAGCATCTGCGCGATCGACAGCGCCTCGCCCTGCCCGCGCGAGATGTCGCCCGACTGGAACCAGTTGAAGCAGGAGTTGCTGTTGTTGGCGCTGCGCTGCTGCGGCAGCAGCAACGCGAACTGCAGCTCGTCGGCGAGCTGCGTCCAGCCGGTCTCGTCGTCGTACGCGGCGGCGCTCTGCGTGCAGCCGTGCAGCGCGACGACGACCGGCCGGCCGGCGGGCAGCCCGTCCGGCACGTACGCGAACATGCGCAGGTTGCCGGGGTTCGACCCGAACCCGGTCACCTCGTGCAGTCCGGCGGCGTGCGCGGCCGACGGCGGCACGGCGAACAGCACGGACGCGGCGAGCAGCAGCGCGGCGAACGGCGCCCACAGGCGGGGGGTTCTGCGGGGAACGGCGGCCGGGGTGTGGGGGATGCGGAACATGACGCCCTCCAGCGGCGTGTGACGTGTGTCTCACGATGTCCGCTTGGACGCTAGGCCGCCGCGGCGAGCGCGAGCCATCCGTCCGCCCCACACATTCCGTCCCCGCCACACGGTGCCGGCGCACAGGGCACCGGCTGGGCGCCCCGCCAGGGGGTGCGGCGGCCGACGCGGCGTCAGCCCGCCCTGCCGCCACCGGAGGTGAAGCGTTCCACCAGGTCCTTCTTCTCGAACATCCGGGCCGTCTCGACCGCGGACGGCGATCCGGCGTCCGGGTCGGCGCCGGCGTCGAGCAGCACGTCGACCACGTCGTTCGCGCCCTTGAACACGGCACCGGCCAGCGGCGTCTGCCCCTTGTCGTTGGCCCGCCCGGCGTCGGCGCCGTGCGCGAGCAGGGTGCGCAGCACGTCGGCGTGCCCGTGGTAGGCGGCCAGCATCACCAGGGTGTCGCCCTTGTCGTTGGTGAGGTTCGGGGGCACGCCCATGTCGAGGTACGTGGCGACGGTGTCCTTGTCGCCGTGCCGGACGAGGTCGAAGATCCGCTGGGCGAGTTCGAGCACCTCGGGGTCGTGCGCGGGCTCCTGGCTCTCCGGCTCCGGTGCGTTGCTCATGGTGCGGTCCTCTCCTCGTCGGCGTAGCCGTCGCAGCCCACCTTACGTACGCGACGACGTGCGACGTCGCAGCCGGGGCAGGCCGGTCAGAAGACGTCCGGGCACCAGGGGCGGCGGGCCGTGCGGAGCAGGAGGTCCGCGATGCGGGCGGCTCCGGCGCGGTTTTCGGTGACGCGGCCCAGCGTCACCAGGCGGGTGGCCGCCTCGTCGCCCAGGTAGAGCCGGCCGAGTTCGCCGACGGGCAGTGTCAGGTCCGGCTCGTCCGTCGTGGGCGCGCACTTGGCGCCGTCCGGGCCTGCCTCCAGGCGGTAGCGGCCGCCGGCAAGGCCGGCCTCGTCGAGGACCTGCAGTACGAGGGTGCCGGTCGTCGGGTAGCTGCGGGCCTCGAGCATGCGGGGAACGTCCAGCGGACGCAGCCACAGCCAGTCGGCGTGGATGCCGATCTGTGCGGCGCGCGGGTCGGGCAGCAGGTGCGGCAGCACGTCGTCGGGAGCCCGCAGGCCGGTCCGCACCGTGGTGACCCAGTCGATGGACAGGACGAACTGCCACAGGGCGCGTTCCGCGGCCGGTGTGGTCGCGGTCAGGGATTTGACCTGGACGGTCTCGTGCGGTCGCTTGTCGTGCCAGTCGCTTTTGAAGGTGTAGACGACGATGCCCTGCACCTCGTCGTCGGCGTCGCGGTAGGCGGCGGCGAAGGGCTGTTTGTAGTCGTCGCCGGGGAACCGGAGTTGGCCGGTGCGCAGTTGCCACCAGTGCTCGGTGCGGTCGATGGTGCCCTGCCGGTCGGCGCCCCTGCGGAACCGGTCGTGCAGGTCCGGGCCGAGCCGGCGCAGTTCCTCGATGTCGAGCAGGTCGATGCGGCCCTCGCCGGCCGGCGGGCCGGCGTGGCGGGGATCGACGCCGGAACGCGGCACGTCGACCTCCCAGGCCGAGATCCACGCGGCCGGGCCGAAACCGTACCGGCCGTAGATGGGGTACTCGGCGGCGATCAGCGTCGAGAAGGCGTCGCCGCGCTCCTTCGCGGCGCGCAGCGCGTCGCCCATCATCCGGGTGAGGATGCCGCGGCGCCGGTGCGTGGGGGAGACGGTGACGTTCGTGACGGCGCAGGACGGCAGCACCGCGCCGCCGGGGACCGTCATCTCCTGCGGGGTGGTGCGGAAGGTGCCGACGAACCGGCCGCGGTCGACGGCGCCCTGGGTGCGGTCGAGGTCGACGGCACGCAGGCGGACCTCGACCTCCTCGGGCGTGGTGTCGGGGCGCTCCAGGAAACCGGTGCTGAGGGCGGCGAGCCAGCGGGGGAAGTCGTCCTTGGTCAGGGTGCGGATCTCGGCGGTCATGCGGCCACGCTATTCGGGGGCGCGGCGTGGCCGCATCAGCATTTCGGCCCGGTGCCGGGCGAGGTCAGAAGGCGGCGCGGACCGCGCCGACCGGCTCGCCCCTGCCGAGCAGCGGCGCCGACTCGGCGAGCCGCGTCAGGAGCGGCGAGTCGACGCCCAGGCCGGCCAGCGCGCGGCCCAGGACCGGCGCCACGGCGCGCACACCGCCGTCGTCGATCTTGAAGGCGAGGGCGCGGCCGTCCGGCAGAGCCACGGCCTGCACGGCCTCCGCGCCGACCTTGCTCAGCGTGCCGGGAACGTCCCGCATCAGCCAGGTGTCGTGGCGGCGGGTGCCGGCCACGTACTCGGGGTGGGCGCGCATCGCCGTGGCGACCCGGCCTTCCGGCGTGCCGGGGTCGGCGAGGACGAAGGCACGGAAGGCGCGGGCGAGGCCGGTCAGCGAGATCGCCATGAGCGGCGCGCCGCAGCCGTCGACGCCGGTGTGCGCGACCGGCTCGCCGGCAAGTGCCTCCAGCCGGTCGGCGATGAGCCGCTGCAGCGGGTGGGCGGGGTCGAGGTAGGTCTCGGTGGGCCAGCCGGCGACCCGGCAGGCGGCCAGCATCGCGGTGTGCTTGCCCGAGCAGTTCATGGCGACGCGGCTGCGGGCGCGGCCGCCGGCCAGGTGGCTCTCGCGTTCGTCCTGGTCGAGCGGGAAGTCGTGCGGGCACTGCAGGTCGTCCGCGGTCAGCCCGTGTTCGGCCAGCATCTTCTCCACCAGTTCCAGGTGGAACGGTTCTCCGGAGTGGCTGGCGGCGGCCAGCGCGAGCCGGGCGCCGGACAGGTCGAGCCCGGCGTGCAGCACGGATGCGGCCTGCACCGGCTTGTTGGACGAGCGGGGGAAGACCGGCGACGTCACGTCACCGAGCGAGCGCTCGACGCCGCCGTCGGCGCCGAGCACGACGAGCGACCCGCGGTGGTGCCCCTCGACGAAACCGGACCGGACGACCTCGGCGAGGACGGGCGGTGCGGCGGGTATGGGGGTGTCCGTGGTCATCGGCGGCCTTCCGTACGGGCTGGAGCGGGGCGGAGCGCGGCGTTGTGCGCTCCCTGCTCCCTCACGGTAGCCGGACCGCCGGGCATCGGCTGCAAGGGGTGTCGGGCCTGACGCCCCTGACGCCTAGGTGAGCAGGTCGTCGACCTGGGCCTCGCCCTCGCGGTAGCGGCGGGCGATCTCGGCGTTGCAGTCGTCGGCCGTGCGCTGCAGTTCGTGCCGGCGGCGCGAGACCCGCTCCTCGTGACGGGCCAGCCGCGCCATCGCGGCGCCCAGTTCCTCGTCGGTGCGGGCGGAGAGGTCGGAGAGTTCGACCTCGGCCAGTGCCTCCTCGGCGAGCAGCCGGTACTCCTCGCCGTGCGGGGTGCCCAGGGTGACGTGCCGGGCGGAGGAGCGGTGCCGGGAGGGCACGTCGGCGAGGATCTGCGGCAGCAGGTCGAGCAGCCGTGAGTCGGGGCCGGTCCGGCGGGCGGTCTCGGCCCGCAGGATGTCGATGCGGCCCTGCACCAGGCGGCGCACGTAGCTGAGGTCGGCCTCCTCCTGGTGGGCTGCGCGGCGCAGGGCGCGCAGTTCGTCGAGCCGCAGCGCGTGCACGTCGGCGGCGCTCCCGGCGGTGCCGCGGCTGTCGTGGTCCGCGTCGCGCGGCGGCGGGACGGGACGTCCGGCTCCGCCGGACGCGCTCGTCGAGCCGCCGGGCACACTGGGCGCCCGGCCCGCTCCGGCTGTGTTCATGGGTTGCCGTCCCCTCATCCCTTTTGCCCCGCGGGCGCATGGTATGCGCTCGGAGTGCGCAGTCGCGCGCGTAGCGCATAGTGCCACCGCGTCCCCCGGCGCCGCAGCAGCGACGCACCCGGATGGCAGCACCGGGTCCCGCCGTACGGGTGGCCGGGCCCGTCCGCACCGGGGCAGGGCATCATGGGCGGCATGCGAGCAGTGGTGCAGAGAGTGGACGGTGCCCGGGTCGTCGTGGGCGGCGAGACGGTGGGGGAGATCCTCGGCGAGGGGCTGTGCGTCCTGGTGGGCGTCACGCACGACGACACCGCCGAGCAGGCGGCGCGGCTCGCGAGGAAGCTGTGGTCGCTGCGGATCCTGGAGGGCGAGAAGTCCTGTTCCGACAACGGCGCGCCGCTGCTCGTGATCAGCCAGTTCACTCTTTACGGCGACGCGCGCAAGGGCCGCCGCCCCACCTGGAACGCGGCCGCGCCGGGCCCGGTGGCCGAGCCGCTGGTGGACGAGGTCGTCGCGCGGCTGCGGGAGCTGGGCGCGGAGGTGGCGACGGGCCGGTTCGGCGCGAAGATGGCGGTCTCGCTGACGAACGACGGCCCGTTCACCGTGCTGCTGGAGGTCTGAACCGCCCGGCCTCCCCCCGGCTCAGGGGGCGACGACGATCTCCTGCGCCGCGGCCGTGCCTTCGTCGCCCGCGATGAGCTGCGCGTCGGCCGGCACGTTGCGCTTGACCAGCGCCAGCGCGATCGGGCCGAGCTCGTGGTGCCGGGCCGAGGTGGTGACGAAGCCGATCTTGCGGCCCTCGACACCGTCGGCGGCGAGCCGTACCGCGTCGCCGTGCACGGGGATGCGCACCTCGCTGCCGTCCAGGTGCAGGAAGACCAGCCGGCGCGGCGGCTTGCCGAGGTTGTGCACGCGGGCGACGGTCTCCTGCCCCCGGTAGCAGCCCTTCTGCAGGTGGACGGCGCTGCCGATCCAGCCGACCTCGTGCGGGATGGTGCGGTGGTCGGTCTCCATGCCCAGGCGCGGCCGGTGCGCCTCGACGCGCAGCGCCTCGTGGGCGAGCACACCGACGGCCGGTGCGGCCTGCCCGGCGAAGGACTCCAGGTCGCCGCGGGCCAGGAACAGGTCCCGGCCGTGCGCGGTCTCGCGCACGGTCACGCCGTCCGGGGCGGGCACGATGGAGCCGGCCGGCAGGTGCACGACCGCGAACTCGTCGGTGCGGTCGGCGACCTCGACGCGGTAGAAGAACTTCATGCTCTCCAGGTAGGAGATCAGCTCCCCCTGGCGGCCGGGCTCGGTGTGCATCCACGTCGTGGCGCCGTCGTCGACGAGGCTGACGGCGTGTTCGATGTGGCCGTGGGCGGAGAGGATCAGCGCCTCGGTGGCGTGGCCGGGCGGCAGTTCGCTCACGTGCTGGGTGAGCAGCAGGTGCAGCCAGGACAGCCGGTCGTCACCGGAGACGGTGACCACGCCGCGGTGCGAGAGGTCGACGAAGCCGGTGCCGTCCGCGAGGGCGCGCTGTTCGCGGAAGAGGTCGCCGTAGTGTGCGGCGACGCCCTCGTCCGGGCCTTCGGCGGGCACGGCACCGGGAAGCGTCAGGAGCGGGCTCTTCATGCCCCCCAGGTTACGGCCGGGTGCGTTCCGGTTCACTGACGGGGACCGGGCCGGCGGCCGGTTTGCGGGCACTGGACGGGGTGGGGCTGCCGGGGGTGGCGATCTCGTGCAGCAGCTGGTGCAGGTGCATCAGGTGCCGCAGCACCGGGTCGGTGCCGGCGGCGGTCCGCGTGCCGGTGTCGCACGGGTCGGCGTACAGGGCGGCGTCGGCCTCGCCCAGCGGCTCCTGCGCGGTCGGTTCGTGGCGGCCGGGCGGCGCCTCGACCAGCACGTCGGCGGCGTCGGCCAGGGCGCGGCAGGCGGCGGCCGGCGCCTCGACGGATCCGGTGTGCCGGCGCAGCGCGACGGTCAGCCCGCGGGCGTGCGTGGCGGTCGCACCGTAGAGGGCGACCCGGTGCCGGGTTCTGGGCGGGCTGTTGCCCCACACCAGCGGCCGCAGCAGCGGCTTGGCGACGAGGGCGAGCTGGCGGACCCGGTCGTCGACGGCGCGGGCCAGCTGGTCGAGCGGCGGCGGGAGCTCGTCGTCCTCGTTGCGTTCCGGGGTGACCCCTTCGAGGCGGTCGGCGACGGACCGCAGGAGCTCGGACAGCGAGTTCAGCAGGTTGTCGCGGGCGGTGCGGACGGTGTCCCGGGTGCTGACGGGGACGACGACCATGGCGACGGCGAAGCCGATGACGGCGCCGATCACCGTCTCCTCCAGGCGCAGCACCATGATGCCGTCGGAGAACCGGTGCAGCACGGTGTAGAGCTGGCCGACCATGATCGTGATGAAGAAGATCATGTAGGCGTACGACAGCCTGATCAGGTAGAAGCCGCAGAAGACGCTGCCGATGACGACGGCGAGCACCAGCCAGGTGTGCCCGACGGTGAGCTGGGCGGCCCAGATGGAGACGAACAGGCCGGCCAGGGTGCCCAGCACCCGGTTGAAGCCCTTCACGAACGTCTCCGAGCGGCTGCCGGTGCCGGTGAACATGATGAACGCGGCGATGACGGCCCAGTAGTACCGGGTCGCGGACAGCTCCCTGCCGACCATGATGGCCAGCGCCCCGGCGACGGCGACCTGTACGGCCTGCCGGGTGGTCATGGCCCGCTTGACCAGCGGGTTCCAGCGGCTGCCGCGCGCCGTCACGTCGCGGGCGACGGCGGGCGAGCCGGGCAGGTTGCCCATGGCCAGCGACACCGCGGGCTCGAACTCGTCGATCTCCTCGGTCTCGGAGGGCGTCTCCCGGGTGCGGACCATGCCGACGAACTCCAGCGTCGCCGCGGCCAGGTGCCGGGCCGGCCACCAGCCGGAGGTCTCCTTCGCGGGCTGTGCGTCCGCAGCCGCTTCGGCAAGCGCATGTGCGGCCCGCTCGGCGGCGTCATCTTCCCGGCGGGCCAGCAAATCCAGGACGGGCAGGGCCGCCGCCC
>DASSBO010000491.1:0-3582 GCA_035698655.1 Streptomyces sp. | reverse complement strand
CATGGGCGGCACCTGGGACGCGACGAACGTGATCGACGCCTCGGTCGTGCTGCGCCGGGCGGTCGAGGTCGACGCCACCGTGGCCCGCGAGGGCATGGAGTTCGGCGTGGTCTCCCGCGAGGTGGCGGTCGGCGGGCAGCTGCTGACGCTGCGCGGCCTCGGCGGTGAGTACCCGGAGATCTTCCTGCCGCTGCACGGCGCGCACATGGCACACAACGCTGCCGTGGCGCTGGCCGCCGTGGAGGCCTTCTTCGGCGTCGGCTCCCAGCACGCCCGCCGGCTCGACGCCGACATCGTGCGGGAGGCCTTCGCCTCCGTGACCAGCCCCGGCCGGCTCGAGCTGGTGCGCACCTCGCCGTCCGTCCTGCTGGACGCCGCCCACAACCCGGGCGGCGCGCAGGCCGCGGCCGACGCGGTGCGCGAGGCGTTCGACTTCAGCCGGCTGGTCGGCGTCGTCGGGCCCAGCGGCGACAAGGACGTGCGCGGGGTGCTGGAGGCCTTCGAGCCGGTCTTCGCCGAGGTCGTCGTCACCCGCAACTCCACCCCGCGCGGCATGGACGTGGACGAACTGGCCGCGCTCGCGGTCGAGGTCTTCGGCGAGGAACGGGTGCAGGTCGAACCCGGCCTGGACGACGCGCTCGAGGCGGCCATCACCCTGGCGGAGGAGGAGGGGGAGTACGCGGGCGCCGGTGTGCTCGTCACCGGTTCCGTGATCACGGTCGGGGAGGCCCGGCTGCTCCTCGGAAGGAAGCGTTAGATGCGGACCCTGTGCTCTTCGACCCTGATCGGCGAGTTCATGGTGATCGGCTTCGCCGGGCTCGTCGCCATGCAGCTCTCCGAGCTGTCCAACGGCACCATCTGGCTCGTCAGCGGGACCGCCATGGTGCTGTGCGTGCTGCTGTGCGGGCTGCTGCGGCACCGGTGGGCCGTGGCGCTGGGCTGGTTCCTGCAGGCCGGCCTGGTGCTCAGCGGCCTGGTGCTGCCCGTGATGTACTTCCTCGGCGCGGTCTTCGCCGGCCTGTGGTGGGCGTCGGTGCACTTCGGGCGGAAGGTCGACGAGGCCAAGGCCGCCCGGGCGGCGGCCGAGGCGGCCGAAGCCGGCGCCTGACGTCACGGCCTGCCGGCTACTGCGGCCTGCCGGATGCCATGCGCGTCGAGCGGCCCTGTAATCTCACCCCATACACCCGTTCGGCCTCAAGGAGCCGCGAAATGACCCAGCGCACCCTCGTCCTTCTCAAGCCCGACTCGGTCAGGCGCGGATTGATCGGTGAGATCATCGGCCGCATCGAGAGCAAGGCGGGCTGGACGATCGCGGCGCTGGAACTGCGCACGCTGGGCCGCCCGCTGCTGGAGCAGCACTACGGCGAGCACCAGGGCAAGCCGTTCTACGAACCGCTGGTGGAGTTCATGTCCGCCGGGCCGTCCGTGGCGATGGTGGTAGAGGGCGAACGGGTGATCGAGGGCATGCGTGCGCTCGCCGGGCCGACTGACCCGATTGCAGCAGCGCCCGGCTCCATCCGGGGGGATTTCGGCACCATCGTGCGCGAGAATCTCGTCCACGCCTCGGACTCCGAGGAGTCGGCGCAGCGCGAGCTGAAGCTTTTCTTCCCCGACCTGACCTGACGGCACCATGACGGGGCGTCAGGCAGGGATGCCCCGCGACCTGGGGCGACCGAGATTCTTGGTCGCCCTTTGGCATATCCCCGGCGATTCGGGGAACGAGCCGGGCGGATGCCGCGTCACCATGAGGGGGACGGACGGGTTTCCGCTGACACTGGCGGAGCAACCGCCGCGACGTGGCAGGGGGACCGCGTCTACGATGGAACCTCCGCTTCCCGCCGTGCAGCGAGTGCACCTCTTCCTGCCCTTCTCCCCCACCCATCGCTCCAGTTGGAAGGCCAGACGTATCCATGGCGAACAACATGTCGTTCATCGGCCGTGACATGGCTGTCGACCTCGGGACCGCCAACACGCTGGTGTACGTCAGGGGTCGCGGGATCGTCCTGAACGAGCCGTCCGTCGTCGCCATCAACACCAACACCGGGGGAATTCTCGCGGTCGGTGCCGAGGCGAAGAAGATGATCGGCCGGACCCCCGGCAACATCGTGGCCGTACGCCCCCTGAAGGACGGCGTCATCGCCGACTTCGAGATCACGGAGCGCATGCTCCGCTACTTCATCCTCAAGATCCACAAGCGCCGTTACCTCGCCAGGCCGCGCGTCGTGATCTGTGTGCCCTCCGGTATCACCGGAGTCGAGCGGCGTGCGGTGATCGAGGCGTCCACGCAGGCCGGCGCCCGCCAGGTGCACATCATCGAGGAACCGATGGCCGCCGCGATCGGCTCCGGCCTCCCGGTGCACGAGGCCACCGGCAACATGGTCGTCGACATCGGCGGCGGCACCACCGAGGTCGCCGTCATCTCGCTCGGGGGCATCGTCACCGCGCAGTCCATCAGGGTGGCCGGCGACGAGCTGGACAACGCGATCATCCAGCACATCAAGAAGGAGTACAGCCTCCTGCTGGGCGAGCGCACCGCCGAGAGCATCAAGATCACCATCGGCTCGGCCCACAGCATGGACAAGGACGAGCACACCGAGATCCGCGGTCGTGACCTGGTCAGCGGACTACCCAAGACCGTGGTGATCTCCGCCGCCGAGGTCCGCAAGGCCATCGAGGAGCCGGTCAACGCCATCGTCGACGCGGTGAAGACCACGCTCGACAAGTGCCCGCCCGAGCTCTCCGGAGACGTGATGGACCGCGGCATCGTCCTCACCGGCGGCGGCGCGCTGCTGCGCGGCCTGGACGAGCGGCTGCGCCGCGAGACGGGCATGCCCATCCACATCGCGGACAACCCGCTGGACTCGGTCGCGCTCGGCTCCGGCAAGTGCGTCGAGGAGTTCGAGGCCCTCCAGCAGGTCCTGGACTCCCAGCCGCGCCGGTGAACTGACGGCGGCGTCACCACAACAGCATCCACCGAAGCTCCGACCCGGAAAGGCACGGCCGCCGCACGTGAGGGACACCCGAGAAAGCCGGCTGCTGCTCGTTCTGCTGATCGCCATCGCGTTCGCACTGATCACGGTGGACATCAGAGGAGGCGAGCAGTCACCGCTCGACGGCGCACGGCAGGTCGCCGCGTCCGCCTTCGGGCCGGTCGAGGAGGGCGTGGCCTCGGCCGTCGACCCCGTCGGCAACGCCGTCGCAGCGGTCCGCGACTCCGGGGAGCGGCACGACCGGATCAGCGAGCTCAACCAGCAGATCATCGCCCTCAAGCGCGAACTCGGCTCCGACGACCGCAACCGGGCCCGCGCCCACGAGCTCGACGGGCTGCTGCGCACCGCCGGCGCCGGGCAGTACGGCATCAAGCCCGCCCAGGTCATCGGCATCGGCGCCGCGCAGGGCTTCTCCTGGACCGTCACCCTGGACGCCGGCAGCGAGGACGGGCTGCGGCCCGACATGACCGTCCTCAACGGTGAGGGCCTCGTCGGCCGCATCACCACCGTCGGCCCGTCCACCTCCACCGTCCTGCTCGCCAACGACCCCGATTTCACCGTCGGCGTCCGGCTGGAGGGCAACAGCGAACTC
>DASSBO010000490.1:0-11866 GCA_035698655.1 Streptomyces sp. | reverse complement strand
ACCCCGTCACCATGCGCGATGGTGGCCAAACGTTGCACATGGGTGCCGAGCAGCTCGGAGAAGACCTCCGTCTCCGCCTCGCACAGCTGGGGGAACTCCTCAGCCGCGTGCGCCACCGGGCAGTGGTGCTGGCAGAGCTGCTCCCCGCCGGCCGACGGTGCGCCGCGCGCGGTGGCAGCGTACCCGTCGGAGGTCAGCGCCTGCGCCAGGACGCGGGGCCGCTCCTCCGGCGGCGCCTGTTCCAGCGCGTCGCGGTAGTGCGCGGCCTGGGCGGCGACACGGGCGCGGGCAAAGGCCGCCACGGCCTCCTCGCCGCGCTTCCCGCCGCCCGCGCTCTGCGCGATCCAGCGCATCGCGTCGGCGGCGAGCTGGTCGTACGCCTGGTCGAAGGCGTCACGGCCGCAGTCGGTGAGCGCGAAGACCTTGGCCGGCCGGCCGCGCCCACGTGAGCCGTAGACCCGCTTGGCCCGGGCCTCGACGACTCCCTCGGCGGCCAGCGCGTCCAGGTGACGGCGTACCGCCGCCTGGGTCAGCTCGAGCCGCTGTGCGAGCTCGGCCGCGGTCGAGGGGCCGTGGTCCAGGATGGAGCGGGCGACCTTGTTGCGGGTGCCGTGCTGCTCGTCCGGGGTGCCGGGCGCAGGCGGACCGACGGCGGCCGTACCGGCCGTCGTCCGCGTCTCCTGCGATGCGCCCTGCTTTTTCACAACGCCATTGTTGCGTAATTCACCGGGAGGCGGCAAGCCGCGCCCTGACCTGCACGGATGGTGTGCATCACGTAAGGCGAACCTAACCAGGCCGGAAACGTCGCCCCGCGAGCGGAGCGGGCCCGCACGCTCCCTAGACTCCTTCGCATGCACGATGCAGCGGCTGTCGAGATCGCCGGGCTGGTCAAACGGTACGGCGACAAGGTCGCGGTCGACGGCCTGGACCTGACCGTCGGCCGGGGGACCGTCACCTCGGTACTCGGCCCCAACGGAGCCGGCAAGACCACCACCGTCGAGACCTGCGAGGGCTACCGGCGGCCCGACGCCGGAACCGTCCGCGTCCTGGGCCTGGACCCGGTCTCCGACGCGGCGGCGCTGCGCCCGCGCGTCGGGGTGATGCTGCAGAGCGGCGGCGTCTACCCGAGCGTCCGCGCCGACGAGATGCTGCGCCACACCGCCTCGCTGTACGCACACCCGCTGGACACCGGCCTGCTCACCGAACGCCTGGGACTGGCCGACTGCGGCCGCACCGCCTACCGGCGGCTCTCCGGCGGCCAGCAGCAGCGGCTCTCCCTCGCGATGGCCGTCGTGGGGCGGCCCGAACTGGTCTTCCTCGACGAGCCGACCGCCGGCCTCGACCCGCAGGCCCGCCGCGCCACCTGGGACCTGGTGCGCGAACTGCGCGCCGACGGCGTCACCGTCGTGCTCACCACCCACCACATGGACGAGGCCGAGGAGCTCTCGGACCGGGTCGCGATCGTCGACGGCGGCCGGGTGATCGCGGAGGGCAGCCCGGAGGAGCTGTGCCGCGGCGGCGCGGAGAACACGCTGCGCTTCGGCGGCCGCCCCCGGCTGGACCTGGACTCCCTGCTGAAGGCCCTCCCCCCGCAGACGACGGCGACCGAACAGACACCGGGGCAGTACCGCCTGACGGGTGACGTGGACGCCGACATGCTGGCCACGGTGACGTCCTGGTGCGCCCAGCACGGCGTCCTCCCCGACCGCATAGCGGTCGAGCGGCGCTCGCTGGAGGACGTCTTCTTGGAGATGACGGGCAAGGAGCTGCGATGAGTGCCGGGACGTTCACACCGAAGCCGGGCGCCGCGCCGCTGCCGCGCATGGTCGCCGCGCAGGCCGGCCTGGAGACCCGGATGCTGCTGCGCAACGGCGAGCAGCTGCTGCTGACGATCGTCATCCCGACCCTGCTGCTGGTGCTGTTCAGCGCGGTCGACATCCTCTCCCTGCCCACCTCCACCGCGGGCGGCTCCGGCGGCCGGGTGGACTTCCTCGCGCCCGGCATCCTCGCGCTGGCCGTGCTGTCCACCGCCTTCACCGGGCAGGCCATCGCCACCGGCTTCGAGCGCCGTTACGGCGTCCTCAAGCGCCTGGGCGCCTCTCCCCTGCCGCGCTGGGGGCTGATGACGGCCAAGACGTGCGCCGTCCTGGTGACGGAGATCCTGCAGGTGGTGCTGCTGGTCTGCGTCGCCCTCGCACTGGGCTGGTCCCCGCACGGCGACCCGCTCGCCGTGCTCGCGCTGCTGGTGGCCGGCACCGCGGCCTTCTCCGGCTTCGGGCTGCTGATGGCCGGCACGCTGAAGGCGGAGGCCACACTGGCGGCCGCCAACCTGGTCTTCCTGCTGCTGCTGGTGGGCGGCGGCGTCGTCGTGCCGCTGGAGAAGTTCCCCGACGGCGTACGGCAGGTCCTCGAGGTACTGCCGATCTCCGCGCTGTCCGGCGGCCTGCGGGACGTGCTGCAGCACGGCGCCGCCCTGCCCTGGGGACAGCTGGGCCTGCTGGTCGGCTGGGCGGTCGTCGGACTCGCCGCGGCGGCGCGGTTCTTCAAGTGGGAGTAAGGCCACAGCCGTGAAGGCAGTCCCTCGTGAATGCGCGCACAAGCGCCGTCCTACGATGGTCGGGTGCCGAACCTGCTGAACGTCCTACGGAACCCCATCGCGTACATCGCCGAGCGCTGGACGCCGACGCAGCGCGTTCTGCAGCGCGCGACGCTGTCCTCCGTGGTGATGGCCGTGATCATCATCGTGACGGGTGGCGCGGTGCGGCTGACGGGCTCCGGCCTCGGCTGCAGCACCTGGCCCAAGTGCGGCCCGGACAGCCTGGTCGCCACCCCGGAGATGGGTATCAACGGCGCCATCGAGTTCGGCAACCGGCTGCTGACGTACGTGCTGTGCGCCGCCGTGGGCTGGGCGATCATCGCCGCGCGGTCGGCGAAGCCGGTCCGCCCGCAGGTGGCGCGGCTGGCCTGGATCCAGTTCTGGGTCGTCATGATCAACGCCGTTCTCGGCGGCATCTCCGTCCTGGTCAAGCTGAACCCCTACGTGGTGGCCGGGCACTTCCTCGCCGCGATCGCACTGCTGACCGTGTCCGTGGTGACCTGGCAGCGCTCCCGCGAGGGGGACGCCGAGCCGCGTCCGCTGGTCGGCAAGCCGGTGCGGCAGCTGGTGCTGCTGCTGGTGGCGGCGACCGGCGCGCTCGTCACGGTCGGCACGGTCGTGACCGGCGCCGGGCCGCACCCGGGCGACAACAGCCACGTGCCGCGGATGCCGGTCGACTGGCAGACCATCGCCCAGCTGCACGCCGACCTGGCGTGGGCCGTGGTCGCGCTGTCGCTGGCGGTCTGGCTGGTGCTGCGGGCCGTCGATGCCCCCGCCGGGCCCCGTGCCCGCACCCGGGAGCTGGTGATCGTGCTCCTGGCCCAGGGCGTGATCGGGTACGTGCAGTACTTCACCGACGTGCCGGAGATCCTGGTCGGGATCCACATGCTCGGCGCGTCCCTGGTGTGGATCGCGGTGCTGCGCGTGCTGCTGTCGCTGCGCGAACGCGACCTGCCGCCGCAGCAGGCGCCCGCGCCGGCGGCGGAGGCGGCTCCGGCTGAGCCGGATGCCTCCGTCCGGCCCGCCGCCACGCAGAGCCCGGCGCCGGAACCCGCCTCCCGGTAGCCGCTTCCCCCGCGTAGAGACCGCGACCCCGCAGGCCGGACGGCTGCGACGCGCGCGAATCGGTGTGGCGTGCGTCTCGCGGCCGTCGACCAGTGGGGTACTCGCCGGTAGCATCACGCTCATGGCAGATACAGAGGACGCCGTCGAGGCGTCACCGGCCGGCACCGGCAAGGAAGGGCGCCAGGTGGCGCGGCTCGCCAAGCACATCGGCGCGTTCGCGCGGGCGCACGGCGGGAGCGCCGAGGGGCAGATCGCCTATCTGGGCCAGCGCGGCGCCCGCATCGTCCTGGTCGCCGGGGACGGCGCATGGGGCGACCTCGTCGCCACCTCCCGCCCGATCGCCGAGCGGGCGGCCGAGCGGGCCGGCATCACCGTGCACGAGAGCCTCGAGGGCGAGCTGGCGGGGAAGATGCGCAGCGGACGCTACGAGTGGTCCCGCATGGCGGGCATCCAGCTCGGCGGCGGCGAGGCCGGCAGCTGACGCGGCTCCCGCCCGAATACCAGGGCCCGGACCGTGGTGGCGGTCCGGGCCCTGTCGTGTGTGCGGGTGGTGCGCCGCCCTGTGGCGCTCAGTGCAGGAAGGGGTCGATCGCGACGGCGAGGAAGAGCACCGAGACGTAGGTGATCGACCAGTGGAAGAGCCGCATCTCCTTGAGCTTCGCTCCGGTGACGCCGGCCCGGGCGCGGGCCCGCAGGCCGTGCGCCTCCTTGAGCCACCACGCGCCTGCCAGCACGGCCACCAGCGGGTAGAACCAGCCGACGACGCCCAGCGGCCACAGCGCCAGGGAGACGGCGACCATCACCCAGCTGTAGATGACGATCTGCCGGGCCACCACGGTGTTCGCGGCGATGACGGGAAGCATCGGCACACCCACGCGCGCGTAGTCCTCCTTGACCTTCATCGACAGCGGCCAGTAGTGCGGCGGCGTCCAGAAGAACATCACGAGGAAGAGGACGACGGCGGCCCAGCTCAGCTCGTTCGTCACCGACGACCAGCCGATGAAGACCGGCATGCAGCCGGCGATGCCGCCCCACACGATGTTCTGCGAGGTGCGGCGCTTGAGCAGCAGCGTGTAGACGACGACGTAGAAGAGCAGCGCGCCCAGCGAGAGGGCGGCGGACAGCCAGTTCACCAGCAGTCCGAACCACAGCGTGGAGAAGACGGCCAGCGCCAGCCCGAAGGCCAGGCACTCGCGGGGCGAGACCATGCCGGTGACCAGGGGCCGCTGCTCCGTGCGGTGCATCAGCGCGTCGATGTCCCGGTCGATGTACATGTTCAGCGCGTTGGCGCCGCCGGCGGACAAGTAGCCGCCGATGCAGGTGACCAGCACGAGCAGGGGGTCGGGGACGCCCTGGGCGGCGAGGAACATCACCGGAACGGTGGTGATCAGCAGCAGTTCGATGATGCGCGGTTTGGTCAGGGCGACGAAGGCCTTGACGCGGGCACCGAACGGCCTGGAGCGGGTGTCGTCAGGACCGGTACCGCCGGTCTCACGCACCCCCGCAGGACGGGATTCGACGGCCGTCACGAACACCCCTGATCACGTGATGAAACAAAGCGAGCCGAGCGGCCGTGGTCGTGACAGGCCCATGGCTCGCGCTTACCACGCCACTTTAGACGTTGGCCATAGATGCGCCGCCCTCGGGGTACGTCGTGTCAAGAGGCCGGAATGCCGGTCGTCTTTCACCCGTTCTCCCAAGGGTGGGTGACCACAGTGCGGGCATTCGAATGGGCGGGCGCAACGGCGCAGGTAGGCTCGGATGCGCCCGGTGCACCGTCCGTCACCGGTTTCGAACATGTGGAGAGGAGCCCTGACGCAGGGTGAGCAACAAGCCGACCACCACAGACCTCGAGTGGACCGAACTGGACCAGCGGGCCGTCGACACCGTCCGCGTCCTGGCAATGGACTCCGTGCAGAAGGTCGGCAACGGCCACCCCGGCACGGCCATGAGTCTGGCGCCCGCCGCCTACCTGGTCTTCCAGAAGCTGATGCGGCATGACCCGAACGCGCCGGACTGGGCGGGCCGTGACCGCTTCGTCCTCTCCGTGGGCCACTCCAGCCTGACGCTGTACATCCAGCTCTACCTGGCCGGCTACGGCCTGGAGATGGACGACCTGAAGTCCTTCCGGACCTGGGGCAGCCGCACGCCGGGCCACCCGGAGCACGGGCACACCGTCGGCGTCGAGACGACGACCGGCCCGCTGGGCCAGGGCTTCGGCAACGCCGTCGGCATGGCCATGGGCGCCCGCTACGAGCGCGGACTGTACGACCCGGACGCGGCCGCGGGCAGCTCGCCGTTCGACCACACCATCTGGTGCTTCGCCAGCGACGGCGACCTGGAGGAGGGCATCTCCTCGGAGGCGTCCTCGCTGGCCGCCCACCAGAAGCTGGGCAACCTGGTGGTGCTGTGGGACGACAACCACATCTCCATCGAGGGCGACACCCAGGTCGCGATCTCCGAGGACACCGCCGCCCGCTACGAGGCCTACGGCTGGCACGTGCAGCGTGTCGCGCCGACGGAGAACGGCGACCTGGACCCGGCCGAGCTGTACAAGGCCATGAAGGCCGCGCAGCAGGAGACCGGACGGCCGTCGTTCATCGCGGTCCGCTCGATCATCGCCTGGCCGGCCCCGAACGCCCAGAACACCGGTGCCGCGCACGGCGCCGCGCTGGGCGAGGAGGAGGTCGCCGCCACGAAGAAGGTGCTCGGCTTCGACCCGGAGAAGTCCTTCCACGTCGAGGACGAGGTCCTCGCGCACGTCCGCAAGGCGGTCGAGCGCGGCCGCGCCGCCCACGACACGAGGAACGGCGAGCTGGCCAAGTGGCGGGAGAAGAACCCGCAGCGCGCCGCCGAGTACGAGCGCATCCGCGCCGGTGAGCTGCCCAAGGGCTGGGAGGAGTCCCTGCCGTCCTTCGAGCCGGGCAAGGACATGGCCACCCGCAAGGCGTCCGGCGCCGTGCTCAAGGCGCTCGGCCCGGTCATCCCGGAACTGTGGGGCGGCTCCGCCGACCTGGCCGGCTCGAACAACACCACGTTCGCCGACACCTCGTTCCTGCCGGAGGGCAACAAGGCGGAGGGCGCGAGCCCGTACGGCCGCACCGTCCACTTCGGCATCCGCGAGCACGCCATGGGCTCGGCCATGAACGGCATCGCGCTGCACGGCAACACCCGGATCTACGGCGGCACCTTCCTCACCTTCTCGGACTACATGCGTCCGGCCGTGCGGCTGGCCGCCCTGATGGAGGCGCCGGTCACCTACGTGTGGACGCACGACTCCATCGGTCTGGGCGAGGACGGCCCCACCCACCAGCCCGTCGAGCACCTGGCCGCGCTGCGCGCCATCCCGGGCCTGAACATGGTGCGCCCGGCCGACGCCAACGAGACGGCGATCTGCTGGGGCGAGATCATGAAGCGGCACTCGGCGAAGCCCGCTCCGCACGGGCTGGCGCTGACCCGCCAGAACGTCCCCACCTACGAGGCGAACGAGTCCGCCGCCCGCGGCGGCTACGTCTTCGCCGAGGCGGAGGGCGGCACGCCGGAGCTGATCCTCATCGGCACCGGCAGCGAGCTGCAGCTCGCCGTCGCCGCGCGGGAGCAGCTGCAGAGCGAGGGCGTGCCCACCCGGGTCGTCTCCATGCCCTGCACCGAGTGGTTCCAGGAGCAGGAGCAGGCGTACCGGGACAGCGTCCTGCCGCCGCGGGTCAAGGCCCGGGTGGCGGTCGAGGCCGGCGTGGGCCTCACCTGGTACCCCTACGTGGGCGGTGCCGGCCGTGTGGTGTCCCTGGAGCACTTCGGCGCCTCCGCCGACTACGAGACCCTGTACCGCGAGTTCGGCCTCACCCCCGAGGCGGTCGCCCAGGCCGCACGGGAGTCGCTGCAGGCCGCGGCACGCTGACGCACGAGTAGACCAGTAGGAGATGTAGTTCCCATGACAGACGCACTGAAGCGCCTCTCCGACGAGGGCGTCGCGATCTGGCTGGACGACCTGTCGCGCCGGCGGATCAGCTCGGGCAACCTCGCCGAGCTGATCGACGACAAGCACCTGGTGGGCGTCACCAGCAATCCGACGATCTTCCAGAAGGCGATCTCTTCGGGTGAGGGCTACGAGCAGCAGGTCGCCGACCTCGCCGCCCGCAAGGTCACCGTCGAGGAGGCCGTCCGCATGATCACCACGGCGGACGTGCGGGACGCGGCCGACGTGCTGCGTCCGGTGCACGACGCCACCGGCGGCAAGGACGGCCGGGTCTCCATCGAGGTGGACCCGTTCCTCGCCCACGACACGGCGGCCACCATCGCCGAGGCCAAGCAGCTGGCCTGGCTGGTGGACCGGCCCAACACCTTCATCAAGATCCCGGCGACCCGGGCGGGCATCCCCGCCATCACCGAGACGATCGCGAAGGGCATCAGCGTCAACGTCACGCTGATCTTCTCCCTGGACCGCTACCGGGAGGTCATGGACGCCTACCTGGCCGGTCTGGAGAAGGCCAAGGCGCTGGGCATCGACCTGTCCGGCATCCACTCGGTGGCGTCCTTCTTCGTCTCCCGGGTGGACACCGAGATCGACAAGCGGCTCGACGGCATCGGCACGGACGAGGCCAAGGAGCTCAAGGGCAAGGCCGCGGTCGCCAACGCGCGGCTGGCCTACCAGGCGTACGAGGAGGTGCTCGCCTCCGACCGCTGGCAGGCGCTGGAGCGCGCGGGCGCCCACGTGCAGCGCCCGCTGTGGGCCTCCACGGGCGTGAAGAACCCCGACTACCGGGACACGCTGTACGTGGACGACCTGGTCGTGGCGAACACGGTGAACACCATGCCGGAGGCCACGCTGGAGGCCGTCGCCGACCACGGGCGAATCACCGGCGACACCGTGCACGGCACGTACGAGCAGGCCCGCAAGGACCTGGACGCGCTCGGCTCGGTGGGCGTCGACTACGACGACGTCGTCCAGGTGCTCGAGGACGAGGGCGTCGAGAAGTTCGAGAAGTCCTGGAAGGACCTGCTGGACTCCACCCGGGCGGAGCTCGAGCGCCTCGCGAAGGAGGCGTAGTCACCAGTGAGCAGCGCGGTCAACCCGCTGCGTGACGCACAGGACCGGCGGCTCCCGCGCATCGCGGGGCCGTCGGGCCTGGTCATCTTCGGCGTCACCGGCGACCTGTCACGCAAGAAGCTGATGCCCGCGGTCTACGACCTGGCCAACCGCGGCCTGCTGCCGCCGGGCTTCTCGCTGGTGGGCTTCGCCCGCCGCGACTGGGAGCACGAGGACTTCGCCCAGATCGTGCACGACGCGGTCAAGGAGCACGCCCGCACGCCCTTCCGCGAGGAGGTCTGGCAGCAGCTGGCCGAGGGCATGCGTTTCGTGCCGGGCGTCTTCGACGACGACGAGGCGTTCAAGCGGCTGAAGTCGACCATCGAAGAGCTGGACGCCTCCCGCGGCACCGGCGGCAACTTCGCGTTCTACCTGTCCGTGCCGCCGAAGTTCTTCCCCACCGTGCTCTCCCAGCTCAAGGAGCACGGGCTCAACGACGGCGGCGAGGACTCCTGGCGCCGCGCGGTGGTGGAGAAGCCGTTCGGGCACGACCTGGCCAGCGCCCGCGAACTCAACGCCGTCGTGCACCAGGTCTTCCGGCCCAGCGAGGTCTTCCGGATCGACCACTACCTGGGCAAGGAGACCGTCCAGAACATCCTGGCGCTGCGGTTCGCCAACACGATGTTCGAGCCGCTGTGGAACCGCAGCTACGTCGACCACGTGCAGATCACGATGGCCGAGGACATCGGCATCGGCGGCCGCGCCGGGTACTACGACGGCATCGGCTCGGCCCGTGACGTCATCCAGAACCACCTGCTGCAGCTGCTCGCCCTCACCGCGATGGAGGAGCCGGCGTCCTTCGACGCCAAGGCGCTGGTCACCGAGAAGCTGAAGGTCCTCAACGCCGTCCAGCTGCCCCACGACCTGGGCCGGCACACCGTGCGCGGCCAGTACGCGGCCGGCTGGCAGGGCGGGAAGAAGGTGCCCGGCTATCTCGACGAGGAGGGCATCGATCCCAAGTCGACGACCGACACCTACGCGGCCCTGCGGCTGCGGATCGACAACCGGCGCTGGGCCGGTGTGCCGTTCTACCTGCGCACCGGCAAGCGGCTGGGCAGGCGCGTCACCGAGATCGCCGTCGTCTTCCAGCGCGCGCCGCACTCGCCGTTCGGCGCGACCGACACCCAGGAGCTGGGACAGAACGCGCTGGTCATCCGGGTGCAGCCGGATGAGGGCGTGACCATCCGGTTCGGCTCGAAGGTGCCCGGCACCCAGATGGAGATCCGGGACGTGACGATGGACTTCGCCTACGGCGAGTCCTTCACCGAGTCCAGCCCCGAGGCCTACGAGCGGCTGATCCTGGACGTGCTCCTGGGCGATGCCAACCTCTTCCCCCGGCACCAGGAGGTGGAGCGCTCCTGGGAGATCCTCGACCCGGTCGAGGAGTACTGGAACAGCGCCGGCGTGCCCGAGCAGTACCCGGCCGGCACCTGGGGCCCGGCGGCGGCGGACGAGATGCTCGCGCGAGACGGACGGAGCTGGCGGCGGCCATGAACATCGACCTGACGGACACGACGTCGAGCCAGATCAACGCGGCGCTGGTCAAGGCCCGGCGCGCCAGCGGCACGCCGGCGGTCGGGATGGTGCTGACGCTGGTCATCGTCACCGACGAGGGCAACCACTACGACGCGCTGAAGGCCGCCACCGAGGCCTCGAAGGAACACCCCTCCCGGATCCTGGTCGTCGTGCGGCGCCCCGGCCGGTCCCCGCGGGACCGGGCGAAGGCGCGGCTGGACGCCGAGGTGCGGATGGGCAGCGAGGCCGGCGCCGGCGAGACCGTGCTGCTGCGGCTGCACGGCGAGCTGGCCGCGCACTCCTACAGCGTGGTGCTGCCGCTGCTGCTGCCGGACGCGCCGGTGGTGGTGTGGTGGCCCGAGGACGCGCCGAAGAAGCCGTCCGAGGACTTGCTGGGCACCCTGGCGCAGCGGCGCATCACCGACGCGTCGCAGACCGAGGACCCGGTGGCCGACCTGGTGCTGCGCGCGGACACCTACGCGCCCGGCGACACGGACCTGTCCTGGACGCGGACCACGCCGTGGCGCAGCGTCATGGCCGCCGCGCTGGACCAGAAGGTCACGAAGGTGACCGGGGCGCAGGTGGAGGGCGAGGAGTACAACCCCTCCACCGAGCTGCTCGGCCTGTGGCTCGCCGACCGGCTGAGTGTGCCGGTCGAGCGGGTCGTCTCCGAGGGGCCGGGCATCACGGCGGTGCGGCTCGCCACGGAGGCGGGCGAGATCTGCCTGGACCGGGCCGACGGCTCGCTCGCCGAGCTGGCCGTGCCCGGACAGCCCGACCGGCACGTGGCGCTGCACCGGCGCACGACGGCGGAACTGATCGCCGAGGAGCTGCGGCGGCTGGACCCGGACGAGGCGTACGAGTCCGCGGTGCGGTTCGGCGTGCGCAACCTGAAGTCGTCGGCTCCTCAGCCGCCGGAGCAGCCCGTGGTCGGCGACGGCGCGGGCGGCGCGTCGGGAGAGGACTCGGGAGAGGCCTCGGGCGACGGCCGGCGGAAGGCGGCGGCGAAGAAGCCGGCGGCGCGCAAGGGCGGCGCCAAGTGACGGCGACGCCGCAGGTCGTGGTGCACCACGACGCGCGGGAGCTGGCGCGGGCCGCCGCCGCGCGCCTGATCACCCGCGTCGTGGAGGCGCAGACGGACCGCGGCACCGCCTCGGTCGTGCTGACCGGCGGCAGGAACGGCAACGCGCTGCTGGCCGCGCTGGGCGAGTCGCCGTCCCGTGACAGCGTCGACTGGGCGCGGCTGGAGGTGTGGTGGGGCGACGAACGGTTCCTGCCGGAGGGCGACCCGGAGCGCAACGTCACCCAGGCCCGCCAGGCACTGCTCGACACCGTCCCGCTGGACCCGGCGCGGGTGCACCCCATGCCCCCGTCCGACGGGCCCTACCAGGGCGACGCGGAGGCCGCGGCCGAGGCGTACGCGACCGAACTCGCGGCGGCGGCCGGGCCGGAGGACCACGGCCGGGTGCCGGCGTTCGACGTCCTGCTGCTGGGCCTGGGGCCCGACACGCACGTGGCGTCGCTGTTCCCCGAGCATCCGGGCGTCCGGGAGACCGAGCGCACGGTCGTCGGGGTGCACGGCTCGCCGAAGCCGCCGCCCACGC
>DASSBO010000489.1:0-4795 GCA_035698655.1 Streptomyces sp. | reverse complement strand
CCATGTCGACGCCGTTCAGGTCGAGGAAGACGACCACGCATATCCAGGCCGTGCGCTTGTTGCCGTCAACCAGGGGATGGTTGATCGCCAACGACTGCAGCAGAGCTGCGGCCTTCTCGAAGACGTCCGCGTACGCCTCGACGCCGAACATCTGCGACTGCGGCCTGTGCAGAGCCGAAGCCAGCAGACCGAGGTCGCGCACCGCGACCTCCTGCTCCCCGCAGGCGAGCTGAGCCAGCTCCAGGGCTTCCCGGACCGTCAGGTACTTCACGTGTCGCTCAGCCTCTGCAGCAGGTCGGCATGCTTGGTCGCGTACTTCGCGCCCAGCGTCCGCACGGTCTCCCGGTCCGCCTCGTCCGCGAGGTAACGCTCTATAGCCCTGATCGCCACAGCGTGCATGCTGCGGCCCTCGCTCTCCGCGCGCTGCTTCAGGGACTCCTGCACGTCCTCGGGCAGCCTCAGGTTCATCGCCATACCAGAACGGTACCGCAGATGGGGTCATTCTGGTACCGGATTTCAGTCGCGGACGCGCAGGCGGCCGGCTACCGCGATGCCGAGGGCGGCGACCGACGCCGCCAGGGCGTAGACGACGGTGAACGCCAGCGGGTGGGAACCGGTCGCACCGGACGTGTGCGCGACGCTGACGTCGCCGCCGCCCAGTGCGGCGAACGCCGCGCCCGTTCCGGCGAGCAGGACGATGTTCGACAGGCTGTCCGACGTCTGCAGGGCGGCGCTGTTCTCCCCCGCCTCCTCCGGCGCCGACAGCTTCAGCAGCAGCACGCTCGTCGACGACAGCGACAGCCCCATGCCGAAGCAGGCCACCGCCATCATGGCGGCCAGCGTCCAGACCGGGACCGCGTCGACCAGGACGACCGGGCAGTAGGCGATGCCGCAGGTCACCAGGACCATGCCGAACCGGATCAGGCCGTGCCGGTGCGGTTCCAGCCTCGGGCGCGCCTGCACCCAGGAGCCCAGCGCCCACGTGCCGCCGCCGGCGGCGAGGGTCAGGCCGGCCAGCGTCACCGACAGCCCCCGCTGGGTGACCAGCGTCAGCGGGGTGAAGCTCTCCGCGACGATGAACGAGCCGGCCACCATGCCGCGCAGCAGCACCACGGCGGGCAGGCCGCGCGCCGCCCGGAACGTGCCGCGCGGCAGCAGGCGCAGGGCGGCCGGCATCAGCAGCGCGGCGCCCGCGATCGCCGGCACGGCGGCCAGCGGGCGCAGATCCTGGCCCGCGAACTGCAGCAGACAGGCGCCGGCGGCCACGGCCACCGCCAGCCGGATCCTCCGCCGGTCCAGCGGCTGGGCCGCGTCCGCCGCCGAGGCCGGGCCGTTCGCCATCCTGCGCAGCGCCGGCAGCATCACCAGCAGCGGCAGCACCACGAGCACCGGCATGCCGAGGAAGACCCACCGCCAGCCGAGCTGCTGCGTCACCGTGCCGGCGATGAGCGGCCCGACGATGGCCGGGATCACCCAGGAGGCGGCCATGGCCGCCATCGCCGACGGCCGCAGCCGCTCCGGGTACGCGCGGCCGATCGCCACGTACAACGCCACGATGACCAGCCCGTCGCCGACGCCCTGCAGCGCGCGGCCCAGCACGAACACGACCATGACCTGCGCCGTCCCCGCCGTCAGCAGGCCGAGGACGAACGCGCCGATGCCGGCGGCGAGCGGCGGCAGCGGCCCGCGCCTGTCGGACCACTGGCCGGAGACGGTCATGCCGAGCAGGCTCGTGGTGAAGAACGCCGAGAAGGCGAACGCGTAGAGGGAGACGCCGTCCAGTTCGTCGGCGGCGACCGGCATGGCGGTGCCGACGGCCGTCGCCTCGAAGGCGATGAGCAGGACGACGGAGACGATGCCGAGGGTCAGCGCGCGGAAGGGGGCCGAGAGCACGGAGTCCGCCGTGCCGGCGGGCGCGGCGGGCGCGACGTGCACCGCCCCCGCCGCCTGTGTCACGTCCGCGTCCACCACCACGGACGCGCGCTCGCCGCCGTCCGCCTCACCGTTCACCGCCATGCGGCAACCGTAAGGGGTGACACGGACACACGCACCTGACTTCGGCCCGACCCGAGCGGTCCAATGGACCTAGGTCCGATCAGAGCGCCAGATGCCGGCAGAGTGCGTCATCGAGTTGCGCCATCAACTCCGCGGGTACGGCACCGACGCGCTGCACCAGCCGCTCGCAGGCCACCGCCCGCACCTGTTCCGCCTGGGCCTTCGAGTCTCGGGGCAGCCCACAGTCATGAGCAGGCAGCAGAACATGGAAGGGAAAGATTCGTTGGACGTTCGAGGTGACTGGGACCACAGTCAGGACACCGCGCCCATGCCGTTCCACCGAGCGATTCGCAGCGTCGTTGGACACCACGACCGCGGGTCGCGACTTGTTGACCTCGCTTCCGCGAGCGGGGTCCAGGTCGACGAGATAGATGTCACCGCGACGCACCGGCGATCCCATCTCCCGTCACTCCGTCCCAGAGTTCCGCGTCGTCGGCGGAGGCCCACTCCTCCCAAGCCGCGGCGTAGTCCTCCTCCAGCCGAGAGGAACGGAGCATCTCGATGGCCGCGTGAATGACGGCCGACCGGGATTCGACAGTCTGCTCCTGCACGTATTCGTCCACGAACGCCACATCATCAGGCGGCAGACTCACGCTAATCTTCATACCGTCGATGCTACCATCATTCCCACCTCAAGCAACAGGTGTGGGCTGCTTCGGTAGTAGAACTGGTTCCTCCAGGTATGAGCGGCGCAGACACCAGCCTGTCCGGGGTCGCCGCCGGGGCGGCCATCGCCGCGTACTCCTTCCTCGGCTTCGACGCGGTCTCCACGCTGACCGAGGAGAGCGTGGACCCGCAGCGCACCATCCCGCGGGCGATCATGTGGACGGTGGTCATCGGCGGCGGGATCTTCCTCGTCGTCTCCTACGCCGCCCAGCTCGTGCACCCCGGCGGGCACTTCGCGCATCCCGGGTCGGCGGCATTCGGGATCGCGAAGACGATCGGCGGGGACCTCTTCTCGTCCTTCTTCCTCGCCGGGCTGATCGTGACGCAGTTCGCGTCCGGCATCGCCGCACAGGCGAGCGTCTCCCGGCTGCTGTACGCCATGGGCCGCGACACCGTGCTGCCGCGCCGGGTCTTCGCCCGGCTCAGCAAGCGCTTCCACACCCCGGTGTTCAACATCCTGCTGTGCGGAGCGGTCGGACTGGGCGCGATCGCGCTGAGCGTGGAGACGTCCACGTCGTTCATCGACTTCGGCGCGTTCATCGCCTTCACCTCCGTCAACATCTGCGTGATCGCGCTGTACCTGCGCACCGGCCGGCAGCGGCCGGTGACCGGCTATCTGATCGCACCGGCGATCGGCGCGGCCGTCGACATCTGGCTGCTGACGCAGCTGGACCGCAACGCGCTCGTCGTCGGCGGCATCTGGCTCGCCTGCGGCGTGCTCTACCTGACCTGGCTGACCCGCGGCTTCCGGCGTCCGCCGCCCGAGGCGGACCTGGACGACACCGGCGCGTTCGCCGCGCAGGGCGCGCCGGCCGCGTAGCCGGCCTCACTCGACGGCCGCCCGCACCCGCTCGGCGGTGCGGGCGGCATGCGCGGCGTCCTGGTAGCGGTGGCGCGGCCAGAAGAAGCCGCGCAGGCCGTCCTTGCGGTTGCGCGGCACGACGTGGACGTGCAGATGCGGGACGGACTGGCTGATCCGGTTGTTCGCCGCGACGAACGAGCCCTGCGCGTCCATCGCCCGCTCCACCGCCCCGGTGATCCGCCGCACCCGCACGAAGAACGGGCCCACGTCCACCTCCGGAAGGTCCGTCAGCGTCTCGGCGTGTGCGCGCGGCACGACGAGGGTGTGCCCCGGGAACAGCGGACGCCGGTCCAGGAACGCGACGACGACGTCGTCCTCGTACACGCGGTGGGCCGGCGCCTCCCCGGCGACGACCGCACAGAACACGCATTCCATGGCCACGGCCCGGCTCAGCCGCCCGGCTTCGGCGCGCGGCGACGGCTGTGGGCGTTGACCGCCGAGACCTGGGCGTGGAGGCGCTCGGCCGGTGTCGCACGGCGGAGACGCACGGGGTCCGCGTGCCAGGCCGGGCCGCCGCCGAGCGGGCGCAGCCGGACAAAGCCGCCGTCCAGGCCGCGCACCTCGCCGACGCGCGCGTCGCTCTCGTCCACGACCACGTCCCCCACGACGGGTCCGTCGTCGAACGAACTGCAGATCACGTGATCAGTCCCTCCCGGCGGATGTGACGTTCTGCATCCACGGCGTGACCGTGTGCAGTACCCCACGGGCGGAAGGTCAATCGCAAGACGGTCAGTTCGTCTTGCCCGCCTCGGGCACCGGTGCGTGCCGCGCCGGCTCCAGGCCACGGTTGGCCAGCAGAGAGCGCACGAACTGGACGATCACCACGACCGGCACGATGAACGCCTTGAAGAAGATGATGTACTCGCCGCCCTCGAAGATGAAGCCGAGGTAGACGGCGTAACCGAAGAAGCCCACGCCGGCCACCAGGCCGAAGATCCGCCAGCCGATGCTCTGCCGAGCGGCGTTGGTGATCCCCATGACGAACATGACGATGCCGCTGACCAGGAGCAGCACGACATACCAGGAGAAGAGGGGCTCAAGACTGAAGTCGAGGTTCATGGCGGTTCGTTGTGCACGGTGTGGATGATCGTCCGTATTGACGACGGCGCAGCGTACTGAATGCAGGCGCTCTTTGTCGTGCCCATGCCCATATCGGTCCCAAGCGGTCACCAGACGACGTCGACGCCAGCACCGGCACCGGCACCGGCCGAC
>DASSBO010000488.1:0-2668 GCA_035698655.1 Streptomyces sp. | reverse complement strand
CTGACGACCGCGCAGGGGATGCCGAGCCCGTCGGCGGCGTCCAGCAGCTCGGGGATGCCGGGCCGGATGCGGCGGTCCTGCCGCAGCTCCCCCATCCGCTTGCACAGCGGGGTCGCGTGCGCGACGACGAGCTGCCGGGCGGACGCCGGCCAGTCGGCGGCCACGTAGTCGCCCCAGAACGCGGCGTGCGTCATCTCCGGCGGCGCGTACGGGCGGGACATCGCGTCCTTCCAGCGCTTGTCGGCGGCCACCCCGGCCTTGATGTCGGTCTCGACGGCGGCGGCGTCGAGGTCGCGGCAGCCGGCGCGGACGAGGGTCGCGTGCACCTCCTTCGCCAGCGCCGCCGACCAGCCCGCCCGGCGGGACGTCTCGACCAGCACGCCGCCGAAGTCGAGCAGCAGCGCCCGCGGCCTGCGCAGCGAACCGTTCACGAGGCCGCCTTCTGGACGGGGGCGGCCGCGTCGTCCCAGGCGCCGATCCGGGCGCCGTCCGCGGCGAACAGGTGCAGCCGCTTCGGCCGCGCCCAGCAGCGGAGCCGGTCGCCCGGCCCGGCCTCGGGGTCCTCGTGGGTGACGGCGAACATCTCGGTGTCGAGGACGCGCAGCTGCACGGTCCAGCTCGACCCGGTCGGCAGCACGGTCTCGATGACGGCCTCCTCCGACCAGGCCGTGTCGGGCACGTCGTCCGGCGAGGCCGCCAGCTTCAGCGCCTCGGGCCGGATGCCGACGCAGTGCGGTGCCCCGGCGCCGGCGCGCTTCTCCACGTACCGCAGCAGCGACCCGGCGACGCCGGCGGGCTCGGCCCCGATCTCGACGATGTTCATCGGCGGGCTTCCCACGAACTCGGCGACGAACCGGTTGCCCGGCCGCTCGTACATCTCCATCGGCGGTGCCACCTGCTGCAACTCCCCCTCCGACATGACCGCGATGTGCGTGGCCATCGTCATGGCCTCCATCTGATCATGCGTGACGAACACGACGGTCGCACCGGTCTCGTCGTGGATGCGCTTCAGCTCCGCCCGCATCTCCAGGCGCAGCCGCGCGTCCAGGTTCGACAGCGGCTCGTCCAGCAGCAGGACGTCGGGGTCGACGGCGAGCATGCGGGCCAGCGCGACGCGCTGCTGCTGGCCGCCCGACAGCTGCGACGGGTACCGGTCCATGCAGTCGGCGACGTGCACCTTCTCCAGCGCCTCCTCGGCGCGGGCCCTGCGCTTGTCGGCCGGGACCTTGCGCATCCGCAGCCCGAACTCGGTGTTCTTGCGGACGGTGAGGTGCGGCCAGAGCGCGTAGTTCTGGAAGACGAGCCCCATGTCCCGCTTCTCCGGCGGGATGTAGACGCCGCGCTCGACCGAGTCCAGGACCCGGTCCCCCACTGCGATCTCACCCAGCGTCGGCTGCTCCAGCCCGGCGATCATGCGCAGGGTGGTCGTCTTGCCGCAGCCGGACGGGCCGAGCAGGCAGGTGAACGAGCCGTCCGGGATGGTGAGGTCCAGGTCCTTCACCGCCGGGCGGGCGCCGCCGGGATAGGTCTTGACCACTCCGCTGAGGGTGATGGCCGGCATTGATCAACCTCCGATGCCCGAGGCCAGGCTGCTCTTGGTGAGCCGCTGGGCCAGGTAGGTCATGGTGAACGAGAGAAGGGCGATGATGAGCACGACCCCGTTGGCGAGCTGGGTGTAGCCGTAGTCGACGAGCCCGATCGACAGTGTCGTCAGCAGCTGCGTCCCGGACGTCGTCAGCATGATGACGATGCTGAGCTCCTTCAGCCCGGAGATGAACGGCAGCACCACGCCGGTGACGAGCGCGCCCCGCTGGATCGGGATGATGATCCGGATCATGCGGGTCGGCCACCGCGCGCCGCTGATCTGCGCGGCCTCCTCCGGTTCCCGGCCGAGCTGCATCATCGCCGAGATCCCGGACCGGGACGAGTACGGCAGGTGCGTGACGGTGAGCACCAGGACGAGCAGCGTGATCGTCCCGTAGAGGGCGGGGATCGGGCCGCGCCGCACCGCGAACAGCGACAGGCAGGCGGCGGCGAACGCGATGCCGGGGACCAGGTAGGGCAGGAACGACACCTGCCGCAGGAACCCCGAGACGCGGCTGCCCGCGCCGCGCACCACCACGTACCCGATCAGCAGCCCGAGGAAGCCGCAGAACAGCGAGGCGAGCCCGACGATCCGCAGGCTGTTCCAGGCGGCGTCCCACAGCTCGGTGCCGCGCAGCACGCCGTGCGGGAAGCCGACGGCGCCCTGGATGTCGGAGGCCAGCCAGAACTTGAGCGTGAAGTTGTCGGCGGTGAACACGCCGGGCACCTTGGTGATGGTCGAGAAGAACAGCGTCAGCACCGGGATGACGACGCTGGCGGCGAACACGGCCATGCCGAGGCCCCAGGCGGGCCAGCGCCAGCGCCGCAGGTCGCTGCGGCGGTCCATGGCGCCCTTCCCGCCGACCGTGACGAACCGGCGCTGCTCGCGGACGAGCCGCGTGTCGAAGACCACCACGAGCACGCCGATCAGCACGATCACGCCCGCGAGCGTGGACGCGACGCCGGTGCTGCGGTCCCGGATGGCGTGGTACAGGGTGGTGGACAGCACGTTGTAGTCGGCGGGCAGCCCGAGGATGTACGGGGTGCCGAACGTGCCGAGGACGCGCCCGAGGACGAGCAGCAC
>DASSBO010000487.1:0-12491 GCA_035698655.1 Streptomyces sp. | reverse complement strand
GCCGTCGATCGTGAGCCAGGCGCCGCCGTTGAAGACGCCGCCGCCCCAGCCGCCGATCTCGGAGACCTCGCCCTCCCAGCCGACGGCCCGTAGGTCGTCCGGGTCGAAGCGGCCCCGGTAGTAGACGGCGAAGTCCCAGTCGCTGTCGGGTCCGTGAGTGCCTTGGGCGCGCGAGCCGCCGAGGGCGACCGCGCGGACGCCGGGCAGGGCGGCCAGCCGGTCGGCCACATGGTCGAGGAACGTGTCGTCGGTCATCCCCTCATGATCCGCCCAAACGTCCCAAGCGTCGCCCCTGGAACCATGCCGCTGCCGCGCTGCACTCCTTGGTCAGCGGAGGCGGCCGAGATGGATGACGCTGACCCGGACCTGGCGGTCGTTGATCTCGTACAGAACCCGATAAGCGCCGACGTGGATGCGGAGCATGTCGGAGCTGCCGAATGCTCCGCGTGGGCGTGGGTTGCGGCTGAGGCGGTCCACCGTGGTGAAGACCTGCCGGACACCATCGGGGTCCCTCTTGGCGAGGCGCTCGGCCTGGGTGAGGGCCTCAGGTTCCCAGATGACCTCGTACGTCACGCCTCATCCTCGCCGAAGACGCGGCGGTAAGCCTCGTCCTGCGACACACCGGCGACTTCTCCACGAGCCTGGCGTTCGCGGTATGCGGCCAGCGCCCGCAGTTCTTCGAGTTCCAGCGCGTCGGCAGGGCTGACCAGTATCGCCACGGTCTGCCCGTGGTCGGTGATGGCCGCTTGCTCGCGGGTGGCGCTGACCTCCCGGGCGATCGCCCCGAGCCGGGCGCGGGCTTCCACGATCGAATACGTCAGAGCCGTCATGCACACTAGATTACAGAAGTGTGCACCAGTGGCGAAGACCGAAGAGGAGGCAGCACGTGATGGATCCTTCGCAGCCGGGTGGCGGAGTGGCGCTGGTGACCGGGGCGTCGTCCGGGATCGGGGCCGAGTACGCTCAGCGGCTCAGCGGGCTCGGCTGGGATCTCGTGCTGGTCGCCCGGCGGGGGCAGCGGCTGGCGGATCTGGCCGGGCGGCTGCGCGAGCGGGACGGTGTGCGGGTCGAGGAGCTGGTCGCGGACCTCGCCGAGCCGGCCGACCTGGCCCGGGTGGCCGAACGGGCAGCGGGGGAGGACGTCACGCTGCTGCTCAACAACGCCGGGATCAACGGGTACGGGCTGTTCGCCGAGACGGACCCGGGCCTGCTGGCCAAGGTGGTCGGCCTGAACGTCACGGCCCTCACCGTCCTGGCCCGGGCGGCGCTGCCCGGGATGCTGCGGCGCGAGCGCGGCGCGATCGTCAACGTCGCCTCGATGCTGGCCTTCTCCGGCGGGCTGCCGCCGGACCCGCTGCCGCAGCGGGCGGTCTACGGCGGCACGAAGGGCTACGCGGTCACCTTCAGCCGGATCCTCGCGGCCGAACTGGGCGAGGGCTCGCCCGTCCAGGTGCAGGTGCTCTGTCCCGGCCTGACCGCGACCGAGTTCCACCTCACGCCCGGCGACGAGCCGGTGCCCGGCGAGACGCCGCGCGTCCACGACGTGGGCGGCATGCCGGCGCCGGACGTCGTCACGGCCTCCCTCACGGCCCTCCGCGAGGGCGAGACGGTCTGCATCCCCGGCCTCGCCGACCCGGCGGCCGTCGACCGCCTGGCATCCGCGGAAGCGGATCTGCGCACCGCAGCCCGCTCGCCGCTGGCCCCGCGCTACCGAGCCGACGCGGCGCAGTAGGCGGCCCGCGGCCGGACTCGGGCGAGCGCACGCCCGCGACACGCCGGCGGCCTTGGGCACCCGCTCGCCCGGTGTCCCTGGGCCGCCTACTGCGCCGTGCCGGCCAGCAGCCACCGGCGGACGCGGACTTCCAGGAGCAGGCGGCCGGAACTCGGGCGGGTGGGAGCCGTGGCGTCCCACGCGTACTTCTCCGCGAACGCCGCCGCGATCGCGGCCGGAAACCCGTCACGCCGCACCGACGCGTCGCCTTCGGCGACGACGGGGAAGCGGCCGTCCTCCAAGGCCAGCGAGACGCGCGGGTCCGCCTCGATGTTCCTGACCTTGACGGCGTGGCTGTCGGTGCCGATCCACCACGTGGCGGCGTCGTAGACGAACCAGACCGGAGCCACGTGTGGCGAACCGTCCGGGCGCAGTGTGCACAGCCAGACGTTGCGTTCCTCGGCCAGCCGGGCGCGCACGGTCGACGTCAGTCTGCTCGCGAGATCATCCATCCCCCCAGCCCACCAGCATTCTGCAGCGTCCACATCGGGCGACGGGACGGGGCCGAACGTCCTAGGTCAGCCGCGGAGGCGGAGGCGGGCGGTGGGGAGGGACGGGGCCGGGAGGGTTTCGTGCCAGGCGGTCGGGAAGGGGCCGTAGCGGCCCACGGGCGCGGACGGTTCGCGGGAGGACTGCCACTCCTCGCGGAACGCCACGATCTCCTCGTGCGTGCGGCCGATGAAGTTCCACCACATCATGATCTGTTCGCCCAGCGGTTCGCCGCCCAGCAGCAGGACGCGCGTGTCGGTGGACGGGGACGCGGTCAGCGTCAGGGTGTCCGTGCCCGGTTCGCGGTGGATCAGGTGGCCGGGGCCCGCCGTGCAGCCGGCCGCCGTGACCTCGCCCGTGTCCACGAGCACGCCGTGCTCGAACGAAGGGGAGACGGCCAGGCGGACGGACGCGCCCGCCGGGAGCGTGAGTTCGGCGCCCAGGAGCGGGGTGAAGGTCTTCACCGGGGAGGCGGAGCCGGCAAGGGAGCCGAGGAAGACGCGGGCCTGGGCCCCGCTGTCGTCCAGGGCGACCACCGGCGGGGCGTAGTGCTCGAAGCCCGGTGCCGTGAAGCGGTCCGCTTCCGGGAGGGCCACCCACAGCTGGGCGCCGTGCAGGACGGAGGTGCCCGGCGTGGAGTACTCGGAGTGCGCGATGCCCGAGCCCGCCGTCATCAGGTTCAGCTCGCCGGGCCGGACCAACGCGTGGGTGCCGGCCGTGTCGCGGTGTTCGACCTCGCCGGTGAAGAGCCACGAGACGGTCTGCAGGCCGGTGTGCGGGTGCCCCGCGACCTGCATGCCGCCGCTCGACGAGACGTCGTCGGGGCCGAAGTGGTCGGCGAAGCACCACGCGCCGATGAGCGGCTGCGAGCGCTGCGGCAGGGTCCGGCGCACCCGCATGCCGCGCGGGCCGCCCAGCGGCACCTCACGGGGCTCCAGGAGTCGTCCGCGCGGTGTGTCGCCTGTGCCGTCCTCGGGGCGGGCGGTGCACGTCAGCTCCGACGGGTCGCGTTCCAGGTTGCTCATCCGGACACCCGCCCCTTCGCCGTCGGCATGACTGCTTCGCCCGCCCCCGAGGGTAGAGCACCTCAGGCCCGGGTCGGGCTGAGCTCCCCTTCGCGCTCGAGCTCCAGCTCCTGCTCGATCTCGTGCTCCAGCTCCTGAGCCAGCTCCCGCTCCGCGGCCCGCTGCGCGCTGCCGCGCGCCGCGAACGGGCACTGCCAGTCGGCCGGCTTCGGGCGGCCCGAGTAGCGGCGGGTCTCCGAGAGCTGCTCGTACTCGTACAGGTTCGGGTTGATGTCGCCCTGCAGCTTGATGTCCTGCTTGCGGATCTTCTCCGCCAGCCGGTCCCACATCCCGGCCTTCTTGATCCGGTCGAACTGCCGGTGGGAGTTGAAGGCGAGCATCGGGAACGGGGGACGGCGGCCGAGGCGGACGTGCGTCTCGTGCAGGCCGATCACGAAGAAGGGGTGGCCGGCGACGCTGTAGGCGAACTCGCCGGACTGGGCGTCGTCGGAGTAGCCCTCGGCCCAGTCGTAGGAGTCGGCGTCGTACTCGTGCAGGAGCTGCAGCTGCTGCCACAGCAGGTCCTCGAAACCGAGTTCGTCGACGCCGAGGGGGCCCTCGAAGGTCGCGAGGAAGCTGGTGAAGGACTTCGCGTCCCAGTCCCTGGTGCGGACGAAGTCCTCCAGGTCCGCGGCCATCTGCCGGGCCGACTCCTCGCCGCCTATTCGGTCGTAGTGACGATGGACGATCCCGCCCTGCCGCCAGGCCGACCTGCCGGCCAGGCAGACGAACCTGTCTCCCAGCAAGAACTTCTCGACCTCACCACGCGCGTCCGCGGTCATGGCCGCCCTCCTTCCGGTGTGTCTTCTCCCCGCCGAGGGGGAGCTATCAGCTCCTGAGCTCATGTCGCGGTGCCCTCCCGGTTCCGAAATCCGCGCACGTCTGACCGGCGGGTCGAGCCGGTGGAAGGGGCGGGCGGGGCCGGGTGATCGTCACCCGGCGCGGAGAGGCACCCCGGTGATTGTGCAGGTGCGGAGCCGATCTACGAAATCGGCCCCCCTGTAACGGTTCCGTGCACGCGGAAGGGCCCCGGGAGCGTTGCTCCCGGGGCCCCGGACGGTCACCGGACGTTCACATCGCCGCGGCCGTCGCGTGACCGCTCACGCGGTCGTGACGGTGTCCTCGTCGGGCACAGCGGCCGGGTCCTGCTCGATCTCCTCCGCCGCGTCCTGCTGCTCACGCTGCCCCGGCAGCTCCTCGGTGGCCGCGCCCGAGCGGGCGGCGGCGCGGGCGTTGCGCGCGTCAGCCTCGGCGCACAGCGCGAGGGCGGCCTCGTTGAACCGCACGAGAGACGGCGGGTCGGTGGGCCCCAGCAGGTGGACCTTGAGGTCCGCCCGCTTGTCGGCGAGCGTGTCACGGGACGGGTCGCGCACGGCCGCCAGCAGCTCCGGGATCTCCTTGGCGGAGGGAGTGAGGATCGTCGCGGCCCGCACCGTCGGGAAACCGGCGACGAACTCGTCCTCGCTCAGCCCGCTGGTGTTGGCCACGGCGTACGGCTTCTCGCTGCTCAGGTAGTCCGACACGACGCTGGAGACGTCGCTGATCAGCAGGTCGGCCTGGTTGAAGCAGGCGTAGATGCCGGGCCGGGCGTCGGTGATGATCTGGTGCTCCCACTCGGGGAACGACGCCCAGTAGGCCGCCTCCCAGGCCTCCGTGGCGGTCGCCACCGACTCGGCGCGCCCGGTGTCCGGCCGGGACTGCAGCAGCATCCGCTCGACCTCGTCGGCGCTCTTGCGGAACGCGGTGGTCGTCAGCCGGTCCAGCTCGGCGGTGCGGCGCGCCAGCTCGGTGGCGGCCTCCGGGCCGGGGCGCTCGCCGGAGCGCCGGCTGTTCGCCTCGGCGATCATCGCCTGGATGCGCCGGTCGGCCGCGCCCGCGCGCGGGTCGACGGAGCCGGTCATGGGGTGCGGTTTGTACAGCAGCCGCACGTCGTCGTCGGCGAGCAGCTCGCGGACGATGTTCTCGCCGGCGAGGATGACCGAGGTGTTGCCGGGGTCGTTCGTCCAGCCCTCCCACGTGGGCGCGTACAGGACGGTCGTCTTCCGCCCGGGCGCCGGCGGCCCGGCGTAGGGCTCGATGGGCGCGAGCTGCGGGCGGCCGACCTCCACCACGTCGTGGTCGTCGACGCCGATGTCGGCCAGCTGGTAGCGCTCGCGGGCCGCCGGGCCGGCGACCCAGACCTCGTCGTAGGCCTTGGCATAGGGGTTGCAGGAGGACAGCTTGTCGCTCTCGCCGTGGTTGGTGAAGGCGTGCTTGATGGTGGGGATGCGCAGCACCTGCGAGGTCTTGCCCGAGTTCGCGGGGTGCAGCAGCATCTTCACGGTCGAGTGCTCGAGGTGCATCAGGTGCGCGACCTTGGGGATGCAGACGATCGGCACGTCCGTGGCGTCGATCTTCTGGACCATGAACCGTTCGCGCAGCACGATGATCGGGCGGCCGTCGAGCGCGGCGAGGGTGCTCAGCCACATGTTGGCCTGGTAGGCGGAGGTCGCGCCGCCGGAGAAGTACATGCCGACCGTGGGCCGGTAGTCCGCGAGCCAGGCGTCGAGCCACCGCAGTGCCTGCTGCTCGTCGGCGGTGCGGTACTTGGGCAGCAGCCAGGTCAGCTGGTAGCCGGCGCCGCCGGCGAAGAGGACCAGGGACACCGCGAGGCCGCCCAGCGCCCAGCCCATCGAGGAGTCCACGGCGGTGGTCAGCAGACCGGCGGTCGCGGGCAGCATGAAGCGCAGCAGCCGGTGGCTGGAGCGGCGGGCCAGCAGCCGCGGGGGCGCCTGCGTCAACTTCAGTCCGGACGTGTCCACGTTCCGGGTGATGATGGGGAGCGTGCGGTTGCGGCGGACGAGCACGGCCACGCCCTGACAGAGGAAGTGCGCCAGGTAGCAGCCGAGCAGCAGCGGGACGAGCCGCTTCTCCTCCACGGTGTTCACGTCCGGCAGCCGCACCAGGCCGACCACGATGAGCATGTCGCGGAGCAGCTGTCTGGTGACGATGTCGAAGCGGACCTTGCCCAGCAGAGCGAGCAGCCCGGGCTGCCGGTGCTGGAGGTAGAGGTCCAGCAGTATGCCGACGGCGGAGGCGGTGACGAAGACCGTCAGGTTGGGCCACAGGGCGCCGGCGAGCTGGGCCGAATAAAGGACCAGCAGCGCGAGGAGCGCCGTCATCTGGACGGCGCGTCGGGGAGAGAGACTGGCAGGGGGCACGAGCTGAGCTCCTGGCAGGAGTGATCTGGTGGCAGGCCGGGTGGGGGGATGGCCAGATTCTTGTTGACCACTGACCGTATGACGGTCGTGCCCCGGGTGGCAATTCTCCCCGCGACACACGGCCGGGTACGTGGTATGGGCAACACCGCTCTCCGATGGGGCGAACGGGGCTTTCGTCCGCGCAGTGGGACGGCGTGATACGGGCGTCGGGGCGGCGGTAGATTGCGGACGACGGGAAACGCAGAGTAACCAGTGGGGATCGGCGACGTGGCAGGCGCAGCAGGACACCGGCAGGACGTCGCGCAGGCGCGGCGCGTCGTGGTGAAGGTGGGTTCGTCCTCGCTGACGACCGCTGCCGGCGGGCTGGACGCGGACCGCGTGGACGCCCTGGTGGACGCGCTGGCCAAGCACGAGGCGCGGGAGGTCGTGCTGGTCTCCTCCGGCGCGATCGCCGCGGGTCTGGCCCCGCTCGGCCTGGCCGCCCGGCCGCGTGACCTGGCGCGGCAGCAGGCGGCGGCCAGCGTGGGCCAGGGGCTGCTGGTCGCCCGCTACACGGCGTCCTTCGCCCGCTACGGGCGGCGCGTCGGGCAGGTGCTGCTCACCTCGGACGACACCTCGCGACGGGCGCACTACCGCAACGCCTACCGGACGCTGGAGCAGCTGCTGGCGATGGGCGCGGTCCCGGTCGTCAACGAGAACGACACGGTGGCGACCGACGAGATCCGCTTCGGCGACAACGACCGGCTCGCCGCGCTGGTGGCGCACCTGGTGCGGGCCGACTTGCTGGTGCTGCTCTCCGACGTGGACGGCCTCTACGACGGCGACCCGGCCTCGCCGGGCTCCGCGCGCATCGCGGAGGTGACCGGGCCGGCCGACCTGGAGGGCGTGCAGATCGGCAGCGTCGGACGGGCCGGGGTCGGCACCGGCGGGATGGTGACCAAGGTCGAGGCGGCACGGATCGCGGCCGGGGCCGGGGTGCCCGTCGTCCTCACCTCGGCGGTGCACGCCTCCGACGCGCTGTCCGGGCGGCCGACCGGCACCTACTTCCGCCCGACCGGCCGCCGCACCGCGGGCCGCCGGCTGTGGCTGGCGCACGCCTCGACGCCGCGCGGGGCGCTCGTGCTGGACGACGGGGCGGTGCGGGCCGTGGTCGAGCGGGGCAGCTCGCTGCTGCCGGCGGGCATCGCACGCGTCGAGGGCGACTTCGCCGCGGGGGACCCGGTCGAGCTGCGGGACGCCGGCGGGCAGGCCGTCGCGCGCGGCCTGGTGAGCTTCGACGCCGGCGAGATCCCCCGGCTGATGGGGCGTTCCACGCGGGATCTGGCCCGCGAGCTGGGGCCCGGCTACGAGCGGGAGGTCGTGCACCGCGACGACCTGGTGCTGCTGCGGCGCTGACCGGGCCCGTCCCCGGGCGACTTCCGGCCGGTTTACGGGGCGGGAAGTCGACACGTTCGGTGAAAACGCCCCGCGAGGGCGCGCGGGCTGGTCCACTTTGAGGCGTGGCCGTGTGGGGAGGGCGGCCCGCACCGGTACCAGCACATGTCAGGAGGCCCCGGGGTGAGACGACTGACCAGCGTCCGGACGAAGACCTGCGTAAGCGGCGCCGCCGAGGAGCAGCAGACCGGACGGCTCGAGGTGGCCCGGCTGTGGCACGTCACGCTCAGCGTCGCCGGCCAGGAGGCGCCGCTGGCCGACGTGCGGCGCGGCCTGGAGCAGCTCGCCAACGATCACCCGTTCCTGCTGGCCGGCCGCTATGCCAACGACCGTGCGGAGATCCGCTACTGGGAGGAGGCGCGCGACCTGCACGACGCGGCGGCCGTCGCGCTGCGGCTGTGGGGCGAGCACCGGGTGTCGGCGAAGCTGCCGCCGTGGGAGATCGTCGGGCTCGAGGTGCTGGGACGCGACACCTACCACCAGCGGCTGGCCGAGGGATACGGCCCGCCGCCCGCGGCGGCCGTCGGCGTCCACCCGTACTGAGGCCCCGGCGGGCGTCTCGCCCGGTGGACGAGGTGCCGGACGGTGTCCGTCCGGTGACTAAGCTTCCCGCATGAGCAGCAGCGCGCCCGAGAACTCCACGCCCGTGACCGAGACGGCCCGCCGTGCGCGGGAGGCGGCGACCGTTCTCGCGCCGCAGCCGCGCTCGGTGCGGGACGCGGCCCTGCGGGCGATCGCCGAGGCACTCGTCACCCGCACGGGCGAGATCCTGGCGGCGAACGCGAAGGACGTCGACGCGGCGCGCGCCGCCGGTACGGCGGAGTCCGTCGTGGACCGGCTGACACTGACGCCGGAGCGCATCGCCGCGATCGCCTCGGACGTACGGGACGTGACCGCCCTGCCCGACCCGGTCGGGGAGGTGGTGCGGGGCTCCACGCTGCCCAACGGCCTGGAGCTGCGCCAGGTGCGGGTGCCGCTCGGCGTCGTCGGCATCATCTACGAGGCGCGCCCGAACGTGACCGTCGACGCGGCGGCGCTGTGCCTGAAATCCGGGAACGCCGTGCTGCTGCGCGGCTCGTCCTCCGCCTACGCCTCGAACACCGCGCTGGTCGAGGTACTGCGGGACGC
This sequence comes from Streptomyces sp., assembly GCA_035698655.1. Lineage (GTDB taxonomy): Bacteria > Actinomycetota > Actinomycetes > Streptomycetales > Streptomycetaceae > Streptomyces. The sequence continues at coordinate 3,405 of DASSBO010000487.1, read as the reverse complement.
GGTGGTCACGGCCGGGCTGCCGGCGGACGCGGTGCAGCTGGTGCCGGGGGAGAGCCGCGAGTCGGCCCGCGAGCTGATGCGGGCCCGCGGTCTGGTCGACGTGCTCATCCCGCGCGGCGGCGCCTCGCTGATCAGGTCGGTGGTCGAGGAGTCGACGGTGCCGGTCATCGAGACGGGCGTGGGCAACTGCCACGTGTACGTCGACGCGCAGGCCGACCCGGAGGCGGCGCTGCGCATCCTGGTGAACTCCAAGGCGCAGCGGCCCAGCGTGTGCAACGCGGCGGAGACGGTGCTGGTGCACGCCGGGATCGCCGAGACGTTCCTGCCGCGCGCGCTGGCCGCCCTGTCCGAGGCCGGCGTGACCGTGCACGGCGACGCGGCCTGGCAGGCGGCGGGGAAGGCGCACGGCACGCCGGTGGTGCCGGCCACGGAGGAGGACTGGGGCACCGAGTACCTCTCGTACGACATCGCGGCCGCCGTCGTTCCGTCGCTGGACGACGCCGTGGAGCACATCCGGCGCCACTCCTCCGGCCACACGGAGGCCGTCGTCACCCGGGACGCCGCGGCGGCCCGCCGGTTCACCGCGCTGGTGGACTCCACCGCCGTCATGGTCAACGCCTCCACGCGGTTCACCGACGGCAGCCAGTTCGGCTTCGGAGCGGAGATCGGCATCTCGACGCAGAAGCTGCACGCCCGGGGGCCGATGGGCCTGCCGGAGCTCACCTCGACCAAGTACGTGGTCACCGGCGACGGACACGTGCGCGACTGACCGGGCGTACCGTCGGTCCGCGCGTCTCACCCGAACGGCCGAATCGAGCGGGCCTGTTCGGGATGTGGACGGTTTTCGTCTCCCACTGCCCGCGACGGCCTCGACAGGGCTAGGCTGGTGACGTGCCGGACGATGTGGGGGGCCAGCCGATTCCCGACGGCGAGGAGCCCGACGAGCCCCGCGGCGCGGAAGCGGACGACGCGTTCGCCTCCGTGGTGCTCGACGAGGCCTTCGTGCGGGCGGCGCAGGTCCACGAGCCGACCGCGGCGGAACGGATGCTCGCCGCGGCGCAGTCGCACGCCGAGACCGAGGCCGTCCACACGCGTGAGGACGGGTACGTCTACGGTCCCGCCGACCTGGACGACCTGGACGGGTACGGCCGGTCGGGGTACGCCGGGCCCGCCTCGTTCCCGTACGGGCCCGACGTCGAGTTCGAGCACGGCGCGGACTACGGCTACGCCTTCGGCCGCTACGGCGACCGGCCGCGCCCCTATCGCGGACACATGCGCTGGCAGCGGCCGGTGGCCTGGGTGCTCGCCGTGGTGATGGGCATAGGCGTGGTGGCCCTCGCCTTCACCGCGGTCTACCGCAGTGCCTCCAGCGATACGGGGGAGCCCTCCCCGCCTCCCGCCAGCACCGGCGTGGACTCGGGGCCCGACGACGGCGCGCCCAGCATGCACGCCCCCAGCCCCGCGGGAACCGCCAGACCGTAGCCGGCCCCGGGCAGCACCGGGGAACCGGTCGGATCCGAGCTGCGCCCCGCGTTTACGAGCCGGTTCGCCGACCTACCCTTTCCATATGACCGGGCGCGCAGAACCTCCTGAGGGGACACCCGACGGGGCCCCCGGCGGGGGCGATGACGAGTACCGCTCCGTCGTCTTCGACGAGTCCTTCGTGGAGGCTGCCCGGCTGCAGGAGTACTCGGCGGCCGAGCGCCTCCAGGACGACGAGCACGCGGCCGTGCACGACCGGCCACCCGGCGGCGCCGCGGGACGCCGTCGGTATCTGCCCAGGCAGGGCATCGCCCTGGTCGTACTGATCGTCATCGCCTTCGCGACGGCCGTGTACATGGGCGTGCGCTCACCGTACCCGCCGCCCGAGCCCGCCCCCGTGCAGCCGATGCGCGTGTCGATGCTGCCGCTCGCCCCGCAGCATGCGGTGCCCGGCGGCACGCCCGCCGACCTGTTCGCCCACAGCCCGGCCAAGGAACTGCGCAAGGGGGCGGACGGCATCACGATGCAGCCCCCGCACAGTACGGCGCACTTCTCCGAGAGCCAGATACAGTCCGCGCTCTCCATCGCCAAGCGGTACCTGTACCAGAGCGCGATCGACCCGGCCGTGCTCACCGGTGACGAGGTGCGCGAGGTCCGGCTGCTGCTCAACCCCGGCCAGCAGCCGCAGTTCGACCGCAGCGTCGAGAACCCGCGCAGCGACGGCCGGCATGCGGCCACCGGCTGGATGATCCGCTTCGACCCGGACGAGGTGGAGCTGGCCGCACCGCAGGTCCGCGTCGAGGGCACCATGAACTACCGGGAGGCCGGGTCCGAGGCGCTCGACGTGACCGCGGACCACGTCTTCGTCTACGCCCTGCGCCCCGCCGGTGACTCCTCCTCGTCCCACGCCTCGCTGTTCACGGTGCGGCGTGAGATGAGCTTCCACTTCGAACGCTCCGACCTGCGCAACGGACAGCTGCGGGTGCGCAACGTCGAGCTGCGGGCCGGGCCGGCTGCCTGCTCCTCCGACCAGTCGGAGTACCTGCGGCCGCTGCTCGCCGGCGAGAAGGCCGGCGGCAAGGGGCCGGCCGGCACGGACCCGTACAGCGCCGGCCACGACCGGCCGGCCGCGGTCTGCGGCGAGCTGGCGGACAGCGCTCAGCCCCACCCGTCGGGAGAGCGGGGCTGAGCAGCGGAGAGGCGGGCTACTTCTCGCCCTCGCCGCGTCCGTTCTGCTTCCCGCGCATGGTGTCGCGCAGCTTGCCGCCCAGGTCCCCGGCGCCGCCGGCGATGTCGCGGACCAGGCCCACCAGCGGGTCCTTGCTGTTCCGCATCGTGTCGGCGTAGTGCCCCGCGGTCTGCCGGAAGGAGTCGGAGACCGAGGTCTCCTTGTCCTCCGTACGCCGCGGGTAGTGCCCGTCCATGATCCGCTGGTGGTCCCGGCTCGCCGCCCAGCGGTGCAGCTCCGACGCGCGGATCGTGGTGAACGGGTGACTGCGCGGCAGGACGTTGAGGATCTTGAGCACCGAGTCGCGCAGGTCGCCACCGGCCTCGTACTCGTCGGCCTGCTTCAGGAACGCGTCGACGTTCATCTCATGCAGGTGGTTGCCGCCGGCCAGCTTCATCAGGCCGCGCATCGACGCCTGCAGGTCCTGCCCGACGAGCAGCCCGGCCCGGTCCGCGGACAGCTCCGACTTGCGGAACCACTCCCGCAGCCCCGTGACCAGCGCCGTGATCGCGACCGTGCCCAGCGGGATCCAGGCGACCTTGACCGCCAGACCGGTCAGGAACAGCAGTATCGTCCGGTAGACCGAGTGGCCGGACAGCGCGTGGCCGACCTCGTGGCCGATGACCGCGCGCATCTCCTCCTCGTCCAGCAGTTCCACCAGACCGGTCGTCAGCACGATGACGGGGGCGTCCATG
>DASSBO010000486.1:0-2173 GCA_035698655.1 Streptomyces sp. | reverse complement strand
GGGGGTGGCCGCGTCCGCGGCGGCCATCCCCTGCTCCTTGGCGGCCTCGCCGGCGGCGGGGTCGACGGTGCCCTGTGCGGCGGGCATCTCCAGCTGCAGTTGCATCATGCGGCCGCCTCCTTCGCGGCGCGGCGTTCGGCGACCAGCGAGCGGTGGTAGGCGTTGTACGCGTCGCGGCACGGCTGGCACATCTCCTGCTGCCGGTACTCGTGCTGCTTCGCGCCGCGGTAGGTGCCGTGGTCGATCGGCTTGGGTTTGCCGCCGCCGCGGGGCTTGAGCGGCGGGATCGGGGCGGTGCCCTTGGTGGATCCGGTGGTGGCGAGGCGGCGGTCTGCGGCGGCGTTGGCGGCCTTGCACGCTTCGCACGCGGTCTCGCCGTCGCGGCGGTGTTTCTGGTAGCCGCGTCGGGTGCCGCACTGGGGTGGCTGTTGCCGGGCGGCGCGGTCGGCGGAGCGGCGGCGCCGGTTGTCGGCGGCGCAGGCTTCGTCGATGGGTTCGCCCTTGCGCAAGTGGCGGCGGTATGCGGCCGGGGTGCCGCAGGGTGCGAGGCCGGAGCGCTGCGGGTTGCCGCTGATGCCGTGGGCGGTGGCCCACTTCGGCCACGCCTTGGCGCGCTGGTCGGGGCTGGTGCCGCCGAAGATCCCGAAGCGGTAGGTGGGGGCCGTACCGAGCTCGGTGGACATCGCGAGGTCGTAGCACTCGCGGGCGACGGGGCATCGGGCGCACAGGTCGGCGGCCTCGGGGGGCACGGTCTTGGCGGCGCAGCAGGTGTCGAACAGGGCCGGGTCGGCTTCGCGGCACGCGGCGCGGGTGTTCCAGTCGGCGGTCACGGGGTCACCTCGGTGGTGTGGGTGGGCCACTTGGCTTTGGCGAGTCGGGCGGCCTGCTTGTCGGTCACGTCGACGACGGGGTAGCCGAGGTGCTGCAGGCCTGCGGCGCGGAGCCACCAGGCGTCGGCCTCGTCGTGGTAGGCGATGACGTGGCGGGCGGCGGCTTCGGCGGCGAGGACCATGTCGGCCTTGGAGGCGGCGCCGTTGTCGACCGCGTAGGCCTTCAATGTGGCGGGGGCGATGAGGGCGACGGGCACCTTGGCGTCCGCCAACGCGGCCCGTGCGACGCCGTGGACCATGCCGGTGATCCCGGCCGACTTGGCGTGGACGGGCAGGTCCTCGAGGACGGCGAGGTGCGGCCAGTACGCGCCGATGGCGGCTTCGATCTCGCGGCGGATGATGTTGAGGCGGCGGTCGCCGTCCTTGATGTTGGTGCGGATTCGGGCGGTGCGCCCGTCCGGGTAGGCGACGCCCGTAGAGGTGAGGCTGAGGTCCAACCCGAGGACTCGGTACGGGGTGGCCGCCCCCGGCGTGGTGCCGGGGGCGACGAGGGCGGTCTGCTCGGTCACAGGGCACCACCCGTCCGGGCGGCGGCGTGGCGCACCAGGCCGGCGGCCCAGCGTGCGGCGCGCACCAGCTGGCGCAGGGCCATGCCGGTCAGCAGCACGGTGAACACCAACCACACGGCGAGGCCGGTGACGAGCAGCACCATGACGGCGTAGAAGAACAGGTCAGCCACGGCGCACCGCCTCGAGGTGACCGACGTAGCGCGTGTACACCCGCCACTCGCCGAAGATCGTGCGAGCCTCGGCTTCGAACGACCCGGCCGGGCCGAACGCCTCGTTGAGGTGACGCAGCGCGCGCCGGATCATGTACGCGTTCTGCCGGGCACAGGCGGGCGTCGTCTGCACGCCGAACAGGGCCCACACGCCCGGGCGGTCCTTCACGGCCTCCGCGAAAGCGTGGATGGATTCGGGGCGGCGCGGCACGGGCGGCGCGGGCTCGACGAACTGGACGTTCACGGCGGGCTGCTGCAGGGTCTGGGTGGTGTTCACAGGGCGGTGTCCTTCACGGGTGCGGTGCGGGTGTTGCCGCAGCCGGTGCACTGCCACAGTTCGGTGGCGTGCACGCGGCGGTGGGTGGTTTCCAGGTGCGCGCAGGTCGGGGCGTGGCACGGCATCCAGGCGAGGCCGCGCATCTCGGCGGTGGCCTTCAGCTCGGCGGCCAGCCGCAACTCGGTGTCGGCGTCCGGGCGGGGCACACGTCCGACGACGCGCTCGATCAGCCAGCCGAACAGGACCGCGACCAGCAGCGTCGCGAAGCAGGCGAGGAGCTTCACGACG
>DASSBO010000485.1:0-16226 GCA_035698655.1 Streptomyces sp. | reverse complement strand
CGGTGCGCGTTCCCGCCAGCGCCGCAGGTCCTCCTCGGTCATCCGACCAGACCGGAGACACGCGCCGGCGCGCTCTCGGCGCTGCCGTCGCCGCCGGCGTCCCCGGCACCGTCGGCGGGCCGCTGCCCGGTCAGCCGGCGGCCACCCGTACGACGGCGCCGACGTTGCCCAGGTGCCGCGGATCGTCCAGGACGACCAGCGGCGCGGCGCGGTCCGCCCGGTCGGCGGCGGCCGCATCGGCCGGTCCTCCGCCGGGCACGGCGAGGGCGGCCACGCCCGTCGGGTGCGGCCGCGGCACGACTTGGCGCAGCACCTCGGCAGAGGTCTCCCGCAGCAGGGCGCGCAGCGCCCCGGTGAGGTCCGGTGCCAGGTCGTCGGCCAGCGCGAGGGTGGCGGCGCGGTCGCCGGTCAGCGCGAGCGGCACCCGGGCGCCGAAGCGGAGCGCGTGCTTGAGGGCGTGGAAGCCGTCCAGCAGCACGGTCGAGTCGGCCAGCTCCCGCCAGCGGCGCAGGTCGTCGTCGGTCATCCCACGAGGCTACGGGCGCCCGTCGGCGCGGCCTGACCGTGGCCGTCGGCACCGGCCTCGCCGGTGCCGTCCGTGCCGTCCGCCGCGCGGCGGCCCGTCAGCCGGGCACGGAGCGCGCCGGCCCGGCGGCCGAGCCAGGTGAGCAGGTTGGTCGGCAGGAACACCGAGTCGGCGGCGATCATGGCGAGCGAGAAGAAGGGCAGCCCCAGCAGCACGGCGATGCTCAGGTGCTCGGTGATCATCACGGCCAGCAGCACGTTCTTCACCTTGCGGTTGAACAGGGTGAAGGGGAAGGCGACCTGGATCATCACCGTGCCGTACGTCATCAGCATGACGATCAGCCCGCTGCTGCCGATCACGTCGTTCAGCGCCGGCCAGGGCGCGAAGTAGTCCAGGTTGAGCGGGTAGTAGACGGCGCTGCCGTCCTGCCAGCGCGAACCCTGGATCTTGTACCAGCCGGCGGTCGAGTAGACCAGGCACACCTCGGCGATGATCACCGCGAGCGCCCCGTTGTGCACCAGGTTCCCGAACACGTCGAGGATGGTGCGCGGCTCGCCCGGGGCGAACCGCCGCGCCGCCCACCACAGGCCCTGCACGCCCCACAGCCCCCAGTAGACGAGCGCCCAGCCGGCGGTCAGGTCGCCCAGCGCACTGACGACGCCGAGGGCCAGGCCGGCCAGCGACCACAGCACGACACCCGGCGCGTCACGGACGGTCTCCTTGCGCGCGGCGCGGCGGGCGTCCAGCGACCACACCTGGGCGCAGCGCGTGCACACCAGGTAGATCGCCATCAGGTGGATGATGTTGTCGCCGCCGTCGCCCATGAACACGCTGCGGTTCTGCAGCGAGAGCACGCCCACCATGAACAGCACCGAGGAGAGCCTGGTGCGCCAGCCCAGGGCGAGTGCCGCGGCGGACAGCACCGCCAGGGTGTAGACGCTCTCGAACCACACCGTGCCGTCGTTCCACAGCAGCACGGTGAAGGCGTGGTTGGACTCCACCAGCCGGTGGCCCAGCTCCCAGCTCCACGGCCCGTCCGGCCCGTACAGCTCGCGGCGGTGCGGCCACTCGCGCAGCAGGAAGAACAGCCAGGTCGCGGCGAAGCCGATCCGGACCACGGCGGTCTGGTAGGGGCCGAGGGCGGCCGAGGTGACGCGCCGCATGCCCCGCCCGACCGCCTTCTCCAGCCGGGTCTCGCGGTACCCGGTGTCCTCCGCGTGCTCCGTGAGCTGCTGCGTGTGCTCGGTGTGCTGCGTGTGCTCGCTCACTTGCCGCTGCTCCCTGGAACGTCCGCATCGGTCACCGGCCACCAAGGCAGCACCCGGTACTCGGTCGAGGTGTCGTAGGACTCACCGCTCCAGGCCGGAGCGGGCACCCGCTCGGTGGCCGAGCGGACCTGGACGGCCTCCACGGTGCCGCCGTTCAGCCGGGGCCCGAAGCGGCCCATCACGATGCGCTTCACGTACTGCTTCGACAGCTCGCCACGCAGCCCGTCCGGCTTGTTCTTCGCGTCGTGCGAGCCGGTGTAGAAGTCCCAGGCGCGCCGGAGCTCGTTCTGCGAGACGTGGCTGGGGAAGGGGTTGCCGCGGATGTGCTCGCCGTCCATGGCGGACAGGTTCACCCATCCGGTGGTGTCCGTGGTCCCGTCGGGCAGCCGGACGCGGGCGCGCGCGTGGACGGCGATGTTCTGCTGCAGCGGGTTGGGGGCGAACAGCTTCCAGTTCTGCTCGAACTCCGGATAGATGTACTCGTCGACCGCCGAGCCGTACTTCCTGCTCATCGTGTTCTCCGGCGCGACGTGCAGGAAGACCATCGCCAGGTGCACGGCGACCGCGACGGCGACCACCCCCGCCCCGACCGCCACGACGATGCGCCCGGGCAGCGACAGCGTCGCTATGCCGCCGCCGCGCCCCTCCTGCCGGTCCTCCATGCCCTCCCCGTCCTCTGCACGAAGTGCAGTGCCTGCCCTGTCGGCCGTCGGTGCTGTGGTCTGTGCAGAGATTAGTGGCCTTCTTGACAGCGCGCGGCGCCGCGGCTCACCATTGAACCGAACGATCGGTCGGTCGGTTGGTGTGAGAGGAGAGGGGGCCGCGCATGACGACGGTGCTGCCGGGCACGGACCCGGGACCCGAGGCATACGAGTCGGCGTTCGACGCCGCCGTCGCCGCGGACGAGCGGATCGAGCCGCGCGACTGGATGCCCGACGCCTACCGGGCGACGCTGGTGCGCCAGATCGCGCAGCACGCGCACTCCGAGATCATCGGGATGCAGCCCGAGGCGAACTGGATCACGCGCGCGCCCTCGCTGCGCCGCAAGGCGATCCTGATGGCCAAGGTGCAGGACGAGGCCGGACACGGGCTGTACCTGTACAGCGCGGCCGAGACCCTCGGCGCCGGGCGCGACGAACTGCTGGACAAGCTGCACAGCGGCCGGCAGAAGTACTCCTCGATCTTCAACTACCCCACGCTCACCTGGGCCGACGTCGGCGCCATCGGCTGGCTCGTCGACGGCGCCGCCATCACCAACCAGGTGCCGCTGTGCCGCTGCTCCTACGGCCCCTACGCGCGGGCGATGGTCCGGGTGTGCAAGGAGGAGTCCTTCCACCAGCGCCAGGGCTACGAGCTGCTGCTGTCGCTGAGCCGCGGCACCGCGGCGCAGCACGAGATGGCGCAGGACGCGGTGAACCGCTGGTGGTGGCCCTCGCTGATGATGTTCGGCCCTCCGGACGACGAGTCGGCGCACAGCGAGCAGTCCATGGCCTGGAAGATCAAGCGGCACTCCAACGACGAGCTGCGCCGCCGCTTCGTGGACATCTGCGTGCCGCAGGCCGAGGCCCTCGGCCTGACCCTCCCCGACCCGGACCTGCGCTGGAACGAGGAGAGCGGGCACTGGGAGCACGGCCCCATCGACTGGTCCGAGTTCAAGGCCGTCCTCAAAGGCAACGGCCCGTGCAACGAGCAGCGCATCACCCAGCGCCGCACGGCACACGAAGAGGGCGCCTGGGTGCGGGAGGCAGCCGCCGCCTACGCCCGCAAGCACAGCAACACCACCGAGAGCAGCAAGAACGAGGAGGCGGCCGCGCGATGAGCACCGACTGGCCCCTGTGGGAGGTCTTCGTCCGCAGCCGGCGCGGCCTCTCGCACACGCACGCCGGAAGCCTGCACGCCCCAGACGCCGAGATGGCCCTGCGCAACGCGCGCGACCTGTACACCCGCCGCATGGAGGGCGTCTCGATCTGGGTCGTGCCCTCAGCCGAGATCACCGCCTCGTCGCCGGACGAGAAGGACCCCTTCTTCGAGCCCGCCGCCGACAAGCCCTACCGGCACCCCACCTTCTACGAGGTGCCCGAAGGGGTGAAGAACCTGTGAGCCGCCCGGAACTCGCGCTCGCCGACGACGCGCTGATCCTCTCCCACCGGCTCGGCGAGTGGATCGGGCACGCCCCGGTCCTCGAGGAGGAGGTCGCGCTCGCCAACATCGCGCTGGACCTGCTCGGCCAGGCCCGCGCCCTGTACGCCGAGCTGGGCGACGAGGACGAGCTGGCCTACCTGCGCGAGGAGCGGGCGTTCCGCAACTGCCAGCTCGTCGAGCAGCCGAACGGGGACTTCGCGCACACCATCGTGCGCCAGCTGTACTTCTCCACCTACCAGGAACTTCTCTTCGCGCAGCTCACCGGCAACGCGCTGGCCCAGAAGGCCGTCAAGGAGATCACCTACCACCGGGACCACGCCGAGCACTGGACACTGCGGCTCGGCGACGGCACCGACGAGAGCCACGCGCGCGCCCAGCAGGGCGCGGACACGCTGTGGCGGTACACCGGCGAGCTGTTCCAGCCGCTGGAAGGCCTCGAGGTGGACTGGGCCGGGCTGCGCACGGAGTGGACCGCGCACATCACCGACGTCCTGACCAGGGCCACCCTCACCGTCCCCGACGGGCCGCAGCAGGGCGGCTGGACCGCCGGCGGCGGCCGGCAGGGCCTGCACACCGAGTCCTTCGGCCGGATGCTCGCCGAGATGCAGCACCTGCACCGCAGCCACCCGGGCGCGACATGGTGACCTCGGCGCCGACCGTCGACCGGCTGCGCGAACTGGCCGGCTCCGTGCCCGACCCGGAGCTGCCGGTCCTCACGCTGGCCGACCTCGGCGTGCTGCGCGAGGTGCGCGCCACCGGCGCAGGAGCCGTCGAGGTCGACCTGACCCCGACCTACACCGGCTGCCCGGCCATCGAGGCCATGGCCAGTGACGTCGAACAGGTGCTGCACGAGCACGGCGTCGCCGACGTCACCGTCCGCACCGTGCTCTCCCCCGCCTGGTCCACCGACGACATCAGCGACGAGGGCCGCCGCAAGCTCGCCGAGTTCGGCATCGCACCGCCTCGCGGCGGCGCCCGCGCCGCCGACGGACCGGTCACCGTGCAACTGGGCCGCACCCGCACGGCAGCCGAGGAGATCCGCTGCCCGCACTGCGGGTCCGCGGACACCACGCTGCTCAGCCGCTTCTCCTCCACCGCCTGCAAGGCGCTGCGCCGCTGCGAGGCCTGCCGCGAACCGTTCGACCACTTCAAGGAGCTGTGAGCAGCCGTGACGGCTTCGACGGGACACACCACGTTCCACCCGCTGCGGGTCACGGCGATCGACCGCCTCACGGACGACGCCGTCGCCCTCAGTTTCGCCGTGCCGCCCGAACTGCGGGCCGACTACGGCTACCTGCCCGGCCAGCACATCGCGCTGCGCCGCACCGGCAGCGACGGCACCGAGGTGCGGCGCACCTACTCGCTGTGCAATGCGGCCTCCACCGAGCCCGACACACTGCGCATAGGCGTGCGCTACGTCGAGGGCGGCGAGTTCTCCGGCTACGCCCTGAAGGAGCTGTCCGTCGGCGACAGCGTCGAGGTACTGCCGCCGACCGGCCGGTTCGTCCTGGAGCCGCGCGCCGGCCGCTTCGCCGCGATCGTCGGCGGCAGCGGCATCACCCCGGTGATGTCCATCGCCGCCACGCTGCTCGAGCGCTCCCCAGAGTCCCGCTTCTGCCTGATACGCAGCGACCGGGCCGCCGCCTCCACGATGTTCCTGGAGGAGGTCGCCGACCTGAAGGACCGCTACCCGGACCGGTTCCAGGTGCTCCACGCCTTCTCCCGCGAGGAGCAGCAGGCCGGCCTGCCCTCGGGCCGGCTGGACCGGGAGCGGCTGACCGGGCTGCTGCCCGCCTTCCTGCCCGTGGCGGACGTCGACGGCTGGTACCTGTGCGGCCCGCTCGGCCTGTGCGAGGGCGCCGCCGAGGCGCTGCGCGCCCTGGACGTGCCGCGGGCCCGCATCCACCAGGAGATCTTCCACGCCGATGCGACGCCCGCCGTCCCCCCGCCGGCCGACGCACCCGCCTCCGCGACCGTCACCGCCGTGCTGGGCGGCCGGTCGGGCAGCTGGCCGATGCAGGAGGGCGAGTCCGTCCTGGAGACGGTGCTGCGCAACCGGGCAGACGCCCCCTACGCCTGCAAGGGCGGCGTCTGCGGCACCTGCCGGGTGCAGCTGCTGGGCGGCGAGGTGCGCATGGACCGCAACTACGCACTGGAGCCGGAGGAACTGGAGGCGGGCTACGTGCTCGCCTGCCAGTCCCACCCGGTCACCGAGGCCGTCGAGGTCGACTTCGACGCCTGAGCCGGCGTCACCGTCGCAGCCTGCTCACCGCACGTGGGCGGGCTCCGACGTGTCGCCGACGAGGGGACGGCCGGCCGCCTCCCAGTCCAGCATGCCGCCGTCCACGTTCACCGCGTCCAGCCCCTGCTGCAGCAGATACTGGGCGACCTGGGCGGACCGGCCGCCCGACCGGCACACCACGTAGACCGGGCCGCCGCCCTCGGCGGCCTTCGCCGTCACCTCGCCGCTGCGCGCCACGAAGTCGCTCATCGGCACGTGCACCGCGCCCTCGGCGTGCCCCGCCGCCCACTCGTCGTCCTCACGGACGTCGACCAGCAGACCGTCGGCCGGCACCTTGGCCGCCTCGATCCCGGGCAGTCGACCGAACTGCATCACATCAGCCTTTCGTCACTTCTCGTCTCACGCGCCGCCCTGCAGCTCGGCCAGCCGGGCCTCCCGCTCGGAGACCTGCGCCAGCAGCTGCTCGGCGATCTCCTCCAGCAGCGCGTCCGGATCGTCCGGAGCCATCCGCAGCATCGCACCGATCGCGCTGTTCTCCAGCTCCTCCACGGCGCCGACGAGCATTTCCTTGCGCTGGGCGAGCCACTCCAGCCGCGCGTAGAGCTCCTCGGCCCGGCTGAGCACCGGCGGAACGCTGCCGGCCGCGTCCCACTCCTCCGCCAGCGCGCCCAGCGCCGCGGCGTCGCCGCGGGCGTAGGCGTTGTTGACGCGGATCATGAACTCCTCGCGGCGCTCCCGGTCGGCGTCGTCCTGCGCCAGGTCCGGGTGCGCGCGCCAGACCAGCTCGCGGTAGGCCTTCCGCGCGTCCTCACCGGGGCGTACCCGGCTGGGCGGCTGCACCGACTGCTCGTTGAGCATCGCGGTGGCCTCCGGCGACATGCCGTCGGAGCCGAGCCAGCCCTGGAACAGCTCGTCCACGCCCGGCATCGGCAGCACGGCTGCCCGCGCCTCGTCGGCCCGCTGCCGGTCCTCGGGGGTGCCCGACTGCGCCGCGACGGCCTCGGCGATCTGCGCGTCCAGCTCGTCCAGCCGGGCGTGCACCGGGCCGAGCCGCTGGTGGTGCAGGCGCGAGAAGTTCTCCACCTCCACCCGGAAGCTCTCGACCGCGATCTCGAACTCGATCAGCGCGTCCTCGGCGGCGCGCACCGCGCGTTCCAGCCGCTGCGTGCCCTTCTCTTCCGCTTCCTGGGTCACTCGCACTTCCTTGGATGGCTGCCTCAGGTGGATGGTGGATCGCGGCCCCCCGGCCAGCGTACGGGGTGGCCGCTACCCCTCCGTCCCGGCTTCGATGCGCCCGTCCCGGACGGCCTTGACGAGGTCGGCGTGGTCGGCCTCGGTGCGGTCGGCGTAGGCGACGGCGAACGCGCCCACCGCCTCGTCCAGCCCCTCGCCCTTGCCGCAGTAGCCGGCCAGCACCCGCGGGTCGGCACTGTGCGAGTGGGCGCGGGCGAGTAGGGCCCCGGTCATCCGCGCGTAGTCGTCGATCTGGTCGGCGGCCAGCTCGTCGGGATCGACGCTGCCCTTGCGGTTGCGGAACTGCCGCACCTGGAACGTGCGCCCCTCGACGCTGGTCCAGCCCAGCAGGATGTCGCTGACAACCTGCATCCGCTTCTGGCCCAGCACGACGCGCCGCCCTTCGTGCGGCACCTGCGGCGCACTGAAGCCCGCCGCGGCCAGGTGCGGCCGCAGTGCGGAGGGCCGCGCCTCCTTCACCTGCAGCACCAGCGGCGTGCCGCGGTGGTCCAGCAGCAGCACGACGTAGCTGCGGGTGCCGACGCTGCCGGTGCCCACGACGCGGAACGCCACGTCGTGCACGGCGTACCGGGCGAGCAGCGGCAGCCGGTCCTCCGGCAGCGTACGGACGTACTCGGCCAGGCTCTCCGCGACGGCCGCGGCCTCCGCGTCCGGTACCCGGCGCAGCACGGGCGGCGCGTCCAGGAAGCGGCGACCGCCGTCGCCGTCGTCCTCGGTGGACTTCGCGGCGAACTTGGCGCTGGTGTTCCGCCGCGCCTTGGCGGCGACCTTCTCCAGGGTGCCCAGCAGGTCACGGGCGCCGGTGTGGGAGACCAGTTCCTCGTCGGCGATGGCGCTCCACGCCTCGGCGGCCGGCATCCGTGCCAGGAGCCGCATGGTGCGCCGGTAGGCGCCGACCGCGTCACGTGCCGCTGCGGCGCACTGCTTCTCACCGGCACCGGACTCGCGCCCGGCGAGGACCAAGGACGTCGCCAGCCGCTTGAGGTCCCACTCCCACGGCCCGTGCACGGTCTCGTCGAAGTCGTTCAGGTCGATGACCAGCCGGTCGCGCGCGTCGGCGTAGAGGCCGAAGTTCGCGGCGTGTGCGTCGCCGCAGAGCTGTGCGCCGAGACCGGTCGCCGGCGTGCCGTGTGCCAGGTCGTACGCCATCAGCCCGGCGGAGCCGCGCAGGAAGGCGAACGGGGAGGCGGCCATCCGTCCCACCCGGAGCGGCGTCAGCTCGGGTATTCGGCCGCGGCTGGACTCCTGCACGGCCGCCAGGGCGTCCGGGCGGTCCGGGTGCGCCTCGAAACGGGAGTGCGCCGACCGGGGCACGTGCGCCCGCAGCGCCTTGCCCCGGGCCTTCGCGCCGTCGTGCTCCTCCCGGCCGGCGAAGCCGGCCACGTGCGGTATGCGTGTCATCCCCACCCCTTTGTGAGTGTCGTCCGTGCCGTGTGCCGTCCCCGGGTCAGCCGCGGTCGCGGAACTGCTCCGGGCAGCCGGCGGCCTCGTCGGGCAGGTGGGCCTCGGCCCACCGGGTCAGCTCGGTCAACGCCGGGCGCAGCGCCGTGCCGGCCGCGGTCAGCCGGTAGCTGACGCGCAGCGGCGGCCCCTCCTCGACCTCGCGGGTGACCAGTCCGAGCGAGCCGAGTTCGGTCAGCCGGTCGGACAGCATCCGCTCGCTGATCCGGGGCACGGCGCGGCGCAGCTGCGCGAAGTGGCCCGGTCCGTTCATCAGTGCCGCGAGGATCAGCCCCGTCCAGCGTTTGCCCAGCACCTGAAAGACGCGGGTGATGCCCGCGTCGGGGGAGGCGCACGCGTCCTCGCACCCCCGCGCCGTCTCCTGCTGCAGCTCCTCCATGCCCCCAGCGTACCGACACCGCACAAGTAGATGCATAAAAGTAAGTAGCTGTGCTATTAATAGGTACGCACGGAAAGCCACCCCCTTACCCGACTGGGAGCAGCACCATGGCCACCCTCCTGCACATCGACTCGTCCCTGAACGGCGACACCTCGCACTCCCGCGCCGTCACCGCCGCCTTCCGGCACGCCTGGGAGAAGGAACACCCCGAGGGCCGGGTGATCTACCGCGACCTCGCCGCCGACCCCGTCCCGCACCTGCAGGCGCCCGCCTACTACGCCGGCTTCGCCCCCGCCGGCGAGCGCACGCCCGAGCAGCAGGCCGACTTCGCACTGCGCGAGACGCTGATCGGCGAGGCCGAACAGGCCGACACGCTGCTCATCGGCGCCCCGCTGTACAACTACTCGATCCCCTCCGGCCTCAAGGCCTGGCTCGACCACGTCATCGCCATGGGCCGCACCTCCGGCACCGAGAACCCCACCCTCGCCGGCAAGCCGGTGACGGTCGTCACCAGCCGCGGCGGCTCCTACGCCCCCGGCACCCCGCAGGAGGGCAACGACCACCTGCAGCCCTACCTGCAGATGGTGCTCGGCACCAGCCTCGGCATGGAGACCCGCTTCATCGTCCCCGAGCTGACCCTCGCCCCGACCGTGCCGGCCATGGCGGAGCTCATTCCGCTCTTCGAGGCCTCACGCGACCGCGCGCACACCGAGGCCGAGGAGCACGCCCGCTCGCTCGCCGCACGGTTCGCCGCCTGATCTGCGGCAACCCGGGCCGGACGGCCCCCGAGAACGGGCCGTCCGGCTGACGCACTGTGGACGGCGGCGCCCCGGGCGTGATGCCCTACGTGATACGCATAACACCGCCCCCACACCGCCAACGACGTCGGTGCGCCAACCTCACGAGGGAGGAGCTCCTGTGATGTCGTCACCGCAGAGCCCGCACGAGCACGACGAACCGGCCCGCCGCACCCTGGAATCCCTGTACGGACAGATACTGCGCCGTAACCCGGGGGAGACGGAGTTCCACCAAGCGGCCCGCGAGGTGCTCGACTCGCTCGCCCCGGTCTTCACCCGGCATCCGGAGTTCGTCGACGCCAAGATCATCGAACGGATCTGCGAGCCGGAGCGGCAGCTCATCTTCCGGGTGCCCTGGGTCGACGACGCCGGGGAGATCCACACCGCCCGCGGCTTCCGCGTCGAGTTCAACAGCGCACTGGGCCCCTACAAGGGCGGTCTGCGCTTCCACCCCTCGGTCAACCTGGGCATCGTGAAGTTCCTCGGCTTCGAGCAGATCTTCAAGAACGCGCTGACCGGCCTGCCCATCGGCGGCGGCAAGGGCGGCAGCGACTTCGACCCGAAGAACCGCTCCGACGCGGAGATCATGCGCTTCTGCCAGTCGTTCATGACCGAGCTGTACCGGCACCTGGGCGAGTACACCGACGTCCCGGCCGGTGACATCGGCGTCGGCGGCCGCGAGATCGGCTACCTGTTCGGCCAGTACAAGCGCATCACCAACCGGTACGAGTCCGGCGTGCTCACCGGCAAGGGCCTGTCCTGGGGCGGCTCCCAGGCGCGCACCGAGGCCACCGGCTACGGCTGCGTGCTCTTCACCGCCGAGATGCTGCACGCCCGCGGCGAGGACCTCGACGGGCGGCGCGTGTCGGTCTCCGGATCGGGCAACGTGGCCATCTACGCGGCCGAGAAGGCACAGGCCATGGGCGCCCGCGTGATCACCTGCTCCGACTCCGGCGGCTACGTCGTGGACGACAAGGGGCTCGACCTCGACCTGCTCAAGCAGATCAAGGAGGTCGAGCGGGGCCGGGTCGCCGACTACGCCGAGCGCTGCGGCCCGCACGTGCGGTTCGTTCCCGACCGCAGCGTCTGGGAGGTGCCGTGCGACGTGGCGCTGCCCTGCGCCACCCAGAACGAACTGGACGAGGACGACGCGCGCACCCTGCTGAAGAACGGCTGCACCGTGGTCGCCGAGGGCGCGAACATGCCTGCCACCCCCGAAGCCGTGCGCCTGCTGCGGGAGGCCGGCGCCGCCTTCGGGCCCGGCAAGGCCGCGAACGCCGGCGGGGTGGCCACCAGCGCCCTGGAGATGCAGCAGAACGCCTCCCGCGACTCGTGGACCTTCGCCCACACCGAGGAACGGCTGGCGGAGATCATGCGGCACATCCACCACACCTGTCACACGACCGCCGAGCAGTACGGCCGTCCGGGCGACTACGTGCTGGGCGCCAACATCGCCGGATTCGAGCTCGTCGCCGAGGCGATGCTCGCCCAGGGCGTCATCTGAGGGCGTCGCCCGCTTCGTCCCACACGACGAAGCGGGCCTCCCGGGTGACCATCGTCACTCCGGGAGGCCCGCTCCCTGTGGTGCGCGAGGGGGGAGTTGAACCCCCACGTCCTTTCGGACACTGGAACCTGAATCCAGCGCGTCTGCCTATTCCGCCACCCGCGCATCGGGTGTGTCCGCTGGGCGCCCGTTCGGGTGCCTGCCGACATCCAGAAGATTAGCACGGCGGACGGGGTGCCATCACATCCGTATCCGCGCCCCCCTCGGTGCAGCTGAGGGACACTGTGGGGAAGCCCCCGCGTCACCCCATACGATCGGTGCGGACGCGGTGTGAGGCGCCGCCGGCGTGGGGCCCGTCACCACGGGGAACCACCGGTGGCCGCCGGGCGTGGATACGATCAGACGCACTACAGCACGCACTAGAGCCGAGGACATCGGGGAAGGAGGTGCTCCGTGGGAGTTCTCAAACGCTTCGAGCAGCGACTCGAAGGTCTCGTCAACGGCACCTTCGCCAAGGTGTTCAAGTCCGAGGTCCAGCCCGTCGAGATCGCCGGCGCGCTCCAGCGGGAGTGCGACAACAACGCCACGATCTGGAACCGCGACCGGACGGTCGTCCCCAACGACTTCATCGTCGCCCTGAGCGCCCCGGACCACGAACGGCTCAGCCCGTACGCCGCCCAGCTGGGCGACGAGCTGGCCGGCATGGTGCGGGACTACGCGCGTCAGCAGCGCTACACCTTCATGGGCGACGTCAAGGTGCACCTCGAACGCGCCGAGGACCTCGACACCGGCCTCTACCGGGTGCGCAGCCGCACGCTCGCCTCCAGCACCTCGCAGCCCCAGCCGCACCGCGCGGACCCCGCCGGCCCCGGCGGACAGTCCGGCCGGCCGGCCGGCGCGCCGCCGATGCCGTCCTACTCGCCCGGCGGCGGCCCGCTGCCCCGCGCCGAGACCCGGCGCTGGATCGAGATCAACGGTACCCGGCACCAGATCGTCCGCTCCTCCCTGGTGCTCGGCCGCAGCACCGAGGCGGACGTGCGGGTCGACGACCCGGGCGTCTCCAGGCGACACTGCGAGATCCGCGTCTCCGACCCGTCCGGCCCGGCCTCCGTGCAGGACATGGGCTCCACGAACGGCATCGTGGTGGACGGGCAGCACACCACGCGCGCTACGCTCCGCGACGGCTCACGCGTCGTCGTGGGCAGCACCACGATCATTTACCGGCAAGCCGAAGGGTGAAGCGGGGGCAATGTCAGAGCTGACCCTGACGGTCATGCGGTTGGGCTTTCTCGCCGTACTGTGGCTGTTCGTCATCGTCGCCGTTCAGGTCATCAGGAGTGACCTGTTCGGCACCCGGGTGACCCAGCGCGCGGGCCGGCGCCAGGAGGCGCGCCCGCAGCAGCGGCCCCAGGAACGCCCCAGCCGCGCGCCCGCACAGCGCCGGGGCCGCGGCGGCGGCCGCGGCGCCCCCACGAAGCTCGTCGTCGCCGAGGGCTCCCTGACCGGCACCACCGTCGCGCTGCAGGGCCAGACCATCACCCTCGGGCGCGCCCACGACTCCACGATCGTCCTCGACGACGACTACGCCTCCAGCCGGCATGCCAGGATCTACCCCGACCGGGACGGCCAGTGGATCGTGGAGGACCTCGGGTCCACCAACGGCACCTACCTGGACCGGTCCCGACTCACCACACCGACGCCGATTCCGCCGGGAGCGCCGATCCGTATCGGCAAGACGGTCATCGAGCTGCGGAAATAGACAGGCCGACGACATGACGACCGGAGGGTGGGCACCGTGCGGATGTACCCGGAACCGACGGGCGAGGTGCGTATGAGTCTGTCGCTGCGCTTCGCCGCCGGCTCGCACGACGGCATGATCCGTGATCACAACGAGGACTCCGGTTACGCCGGCCCCCGGCTGCTCGCCGTCGCCGACGGCATGGGCGGCCAGGCAGCCGGCGAGGTCGCCAGCTCCGAGGTGATCTCCACCATCGTCCAGCTCGACGAGGACATCCCCGGCTCCGACGTCCTCACCTCCCTGGGCGCCGCCGTCCAGCAGGCCAACGACCAGCTGCGCGTCATGGTCGAGGAGGACCCGCAGCTGGAGGGCATGGGCACCACGCTCACCGCCCTGCTGTGGACCGGCCGGCGCCTCGGCGTCGTCCACGTCGGCGACTCGCGCGCCTACCTGCTGCGCGACGGAGCACTCACCCAGATCACGCAGGACCACACCTGGGTGCAGCGCCTGGTCGACGAGGGCCGCATCACCGAGGAGGAGGCGACCACCCACCCGCAGCGTTCGCTGCTCATGCGGGCGCTCGGCAGCGGCGACCACGTCGAGCCCGACCTGTCCATCCGCGAGGTGCGGGCCGGCGACCGCTACCTGCTGTGCTCCGACGGGCTCTCCGGCGTCGTCTCGCACCAGACCATCGGCGAGACCCTCGCCGCCCACCGGGACCCCTACGACGCCGTGCAGGAGCTCATCCAGCTCGCGCTGCGCGGCGGCGGCCCCGACAACATCACCTGCATCGTCGCCGACGTCCTCGACGTCGAGACCGACGCGACGCCCGACGGCCCGTTCAACGACACCCCGGTCATCGTCGGCGCCGTCGCGGAGAACCAGCACCAGCACGGCGGCGGCGCGCAGACACCCGCGTCCCGCGCCGCCGAGCTCGGCCGCCAGGTGCCCCCGCAGCACGGCGGCGGCTCCGGCGAGTTCGGCCCGCCCGGCAGCGGCCCGCACGGCGCCTTCGACCAGTACACCGACGACGACTTCGTCAAGCCCGGCAGCGGCCGCAGGTGGCTCAAGCGGTCCCTGTGGATCGCCCTGGCTCTCCTGGTCGTCGGCGGCGGCGTGTACGGCGGCTGGCGCTGGACACAGCAGCAGTACTACGTCGGTGCCAAGGACGGCCACGTCGCGCTCTACCGCGGCATCAGCCAGGAACTGGCCGGCATCAGCCTGAGCACGGTGGCCACGGACCACCCGGAGATCCCGCTCAAGTACCTGCCCGTCTACCAGCGCCAACGCGTCAAGGAGACCATCGCCGCCGACAGCCTCGACCAGGCGCGCGCCAAGGTCGACACGCTCGGCGCGCAGGCCGACACCTGCCGCCTCGTCGCCGAACGCCGCAAGGCACAGGACGCGCAGGACAAGCAGAACCAGCAGCTCGCGGACGGCAAGACCGGCCAGACCGGCGACCAGCCCTCCGCGACGAAGAGCCCGAAGCCGAGCAGCTCCCCGACCCCCGGTCCGCAGCTCTCGGAGCACCAGCGCGAGCTCGCCAAGCAGTGCACCGCGCCGCAGGAGTAGGGGCCCACAGCAGTGACCAGCACCATCAACACCGGCAGTAACACGACGGTCTCCTCCGGAGGCCTGCCCAGCCGCCGCAACACCGAGCTCGCGCTGCTCGCCTTCGCGGTCATCATCCCGGTCTTCGCCTACGCCAACGTCGGCATGGCGATGAACGGCGAACTGCCCGCGGGCATGCTCGGCTACGGACTGGGCATGGCACTGCTCGCCGGCGTCGCCCACCTCGTCGTGCGGAAGTTCGCGCCCTACGCCGACCCGCTGCTGCTGCCCATCGCCACCCTGCTGAACGGCATCGGGCTGGTGCTCATCTGGCGGCTCGACCAGTCACCGCGGCTGACGCGGGTCGGGGACGCGGCGCCCAACCAGCTGCTGTGGTCCGCCCTGGGCGTGGCGCTGGCCATCGGCGTGCTGATCTTCCTCAAGGACCACCGCATCCTGCAGCGCTACACCTACATCTCCATGCTGGTGGCGCTGGTCCTGCTCGCCGCACCGGCCTTCTTCCCCTCCAGCGCACAGAACTTCGGCGCGAAGATCTGGATCCGCATCGGCCCGTTCTCCATCCAGCCCGGCGAGTTCGTGAAGATCATCATCGCGGTCTTCTTCGCCAGCTACCTGATGGTCAAACGGGACGCGCTGGCCCTGGCCAGCCGCCGGTTCATGGGCCTGTACCTGCCGCGCGGCCGCGACCTGGGCCCGATCCTCGTCGTGTGGATGCTCAGCATCCTCATCCTCGTCTTCGAGACGGACCTGGGCACCTCGCTGCTCTTCTTCGGCATGTTCGTGGTGATGCTCTACGTCGCCACCGAGCGCACCAGCTGGATCGTCTTCGGCCTGCTGATGTCCGCCGGCGGTGCCGTGGTCGTCTCCAGCTTCGAGCCGCACGTCCACCAGCGCGTGATGGCCTGGCTGCACCCGTTCGCCGTCTTCAAGGACAACCCGCCGGACTGGGCCATCACCGACCAGATCGCCCAGTCGCTGTTCGCCTTCGGCTCCGGCGGCACACTCGGCACCGGGCTCGGCCAGGGGCACCCCGGACTCATCGGCTTCGCCGCCAAGTCCGACTTCATCCTGGGCACGGTCGGCGAGGAACTCGGCCTGGCCGGCACCATGGCGATCCTGCTGCTGTACGGCCTGATCGTCGAGCGCGGCGTACGCACCTCGCTGGCCGCCCGCGACCCCTTCGGCAAACTGTTCGCCGTCGGCCTGTCCTCCGCCTTCGGGCTGCAGGTCTTCGTCGTCGCCGGCGGTGTCATGGGCCTCATCCCGCTGACCGGCATGACGATGCCCTTCCTCGCACAGGGCGGTTCCTCCGTCATCACCAACTGGGCGCTCATCGCGCTGTT
>DASSBO010000484.1:0-2028 GCA_035698655.1 Streptomyces sp. | reverse complement strand
GCAACCTCTACGTCTCGACGCCCGACATGCTGCGCGCGGGCGCCCGGCGCATCCAGGAGCTGGGGGTGCGGCCCGAACTGGAGATCTTCGACACGGGGCAGCTCTGGTTCGCCAAGCAACTGCTCGCGGAGGGCCTGCTCGACGATCCGACCGTCTTCCAGCTGTGCATGGGCATCCCGTGGGGCGCGCCCGCGGACCCCGGAGTGCTCCAGTCGATGGTCAACATGCTGCCGGACGGGGCGCGTTGGGCGAGCTTCGCGCTCGGCCGGATGCAGATGCCGTGGGTGGCACAGGCCGTGCTGCTCGGCGGCAACGTCCGGGTCGGCCTGGAGGACAACCTGTACCTGAGCAAGGGCGTCAAGGCGACCAACGGCAAGCTCGTGGAGCGGGCGGTGCAGATCGTCGAGCTGCTGGGGTCGAAGGTGGCCACTCCCGACGAGGCGAGGCGCCGGCTCGGACTGACTCCCCGGTCCTGAGCCCGCATCCCCGACCGCCCGTACAACGGCCCGGTACCCGCCCCTGCCCCCTTCCGGAGGTACCCGTGTCCCGCACCACCCCTGCCCCCTGCCCGCCCGAGGACGTGCGCCGCGTCGCCTGCATCGGCGCCGGAACCATCGGCGGCGGCTGGGTCGCCCACTTCCTCGCCCGCGGCTACGACGTCGTGGCCTGGGACCCGGCGCCTGACGCCGGAACCCGGCTGCGCCGCCTGGTCGACGCGGCCTGGCCCGCGCTTCGCCGGCTGGGTCTGGCCGACGGCGCCTCGCCCGAACGGCTCACGCTCGCGGCGACGCTCGAAGAGGCCGTCGCCGGCGCCGAGTTCGTTCAGGAGAGCGCGCCGGAGGACCTGCAGCTCAAGCGCGACCTGCTCGCCCGCCTCGACACCGCCACGCCTCCGGGTGTCGTCATCGCCTCCTCCACGTCCGGCTATCCGATGACCGACATGCAGGGTGAGGCGGCGGACCCCTCCCGGCTGGTCGTCGGCCACCCCTTCAACCCGCCCTATCTCATTCCGCTCGTGGAGGTCGTGGGCGGCGAGCGGACCGAGCCGGCCGCGGTGGACTGGGCCGGCCGCTTCTACGAGGCGGCGGGGAAGTCGGTCATCACCATGGACCGCGAGGTGCCCGGTTTCATCGCCAACCGGCTGCAGGAGGCGCTGTGGCGGGAAGCGCTGCACATGGTCGCCTCCGGCGAGGCGACGGTGCAGGAGATCGACGACTCGATCACCGAGGGGCCGGGGCTGCGCTGGGCGTTCATGGGCCCCTGCCTCACCTTCGCCCTCGCCGGCGGCGAAGGGGGCATGAGCCACATGCTCGACCACTTCGGTCCTTCGCTGAAGTCGCCCTGGACCCGGCTGCAGGCACCGGAGCTGGACGCGGCGCTGCGTACGGCGATGGTCGAGGGCTGCGACGAAGCAGCCGCGGGCCGGAGTTTCGCCGAGCTCGTCGCCACCCGGGACCAGGGCGTCATCGACGTGCTCCGTGCCACCGGCAGGCTGCCGGGCGCACGGCAGGACGAGCGGAGGTGACGAGGCGCATGGCGGACGCACTGCCCGACTTCCACCAGACGGTCCGGCCGGAGTGGATCGACTACAACGGCCACATGAGCGAGGCGTACTACGTCCTCGTCTTCGGGCACGCCACGGACGCGATGCTGGCCGCCACCGGCCTCGGAACGGACTACGTCGAGCGGAACCGCTGCTCGCTCTACACCGCCGAGGCGCACGTCCGTTATCTCTGCGAGGTCGCCCAGGGCACCGCGCTCACCGTCCGCACCAGCGTGCTCGGGGTGGACACCAAGAAGGTGCGCTTCTGTCACGCGATGTTCGCGGAGGGGGAGCAGAGTCCGGGCGCCGAGCCGGTGGCCACCTGCGAACTGCTCGGCGTGCACGTCGACCAGCAGGCAGGCCGTTCCGCGCCGCTGCCGGAGGAGGCCCGTGCACGGCTGGCGGCGCTGGTGCAGGGCCCGCCCCGGTGGGCGGGGCGCGCCATCGGCCCGGTGCCGAAACCGCTCTGACGTCACAGGGGTGGG
>DASSBO010000483.1:0-3289 GCA_035698655.1 Streptomyces sp. | reverse complement strand
CACGATCGGCCGCTCACCGCCGCCCCCGCCGCCGGCCTGCGACATGATCCGCCGCGAGTCCGGGTTGGAGTGCACGGTCGCGCCGAACGGCAGCTTCACCAGCTCCGGGCCCTGCTCACCCACCAGCGTCAACGAACTACGCGGGCCGCCGCCCGCGGCGTGGCCGCCGATCACACCACCGGACGCGCGCACACCCGGGTGCGACGGGCCGTAGAACCGCCTCTGCATGTAGACGTTGACGTGCTCGTCGGGGATGTTCCGCAGGTCCCGTTTCGCCGCGCGGATCGCCCGCTTCAGGTCCCCGATCTCGCCCTTGATGTGCGCGGTCTGCGAGTCGGGGGCGTTCCGCAGGCGCTTCTTCGCCTCCGCGAGCTTCCGCTTCAGATCATCGAGGTTGCCCCGCAGGTAGGCGGTCTTGTTCGGGGTCTTCAGGATCTGGTCCGCCAGGCGCTGCGCCTGCGTCTTCGTCAGGCCCATCTGGTCGGCCAGGTGCACCAGCTTGGTGCGGCCCCGCTCGTAGATCTGCGCCGCCCGGTTCCAGTTGCCATCCGCGTCGTGCGCGGCGGCCGCCGCCGAGTCCGTCTTCGTCGCCAGGTCCTGCAGCGCCTTCGCCGCGTCCCGCGCCTTCTCCCCGTTCAGGTTCAGCTGCCCGTGGACCATGTGCAGGGCGCCGGCGTTGTCGCGCGCCGACTGCGTCGCGTCGTCGATGGCCTGCTCGAAGCCGATCATCCCGCCGAGGCCGGCGCGCTGAATGTCGTTGAGCGCCTGGATCGAGAGGCGCAGCCCGTCCGTGGACTTCTTCTGCGCATCCAGCTTGGCCTGCACTTCGGTGGCCTTGTCGCCGAACAGGCCCATGCCGTCCGCGGAAAGGTCCTGTTCCAGGGCCAGGTCGGCGAGGGCGGACTGGTAGTCGCCGAGCTTGCCGCGGAGCTCCTCCGTGGTGAGGCCCTGCCCGCGCATGGCTTTCGCGATGCGGTCGAACGCCGAGCTGGCGAGGTCGGCCTTGCCGCCCTTCACCAGGTTCGTCAGGGCGTCGTCGACGGCGTTCAGGTCCTCCTTGGCGTTCGCGACCGGGGTGGAGTCCATGCCGATCAGCGAGGTGAGGAACTGCTGCACCGAGTCCAAGTTGCTGGGGCGGGCCAGGGTGCGCAGCGAGTCCGCCAGGCCGCCCAGGTCCTCACCGAACGCCCGCGCGGCCTCACCGGTGGTCTTCCCGGTGCGCCCAAGCTCCTTCAGCGAGGTGGTGAGCTTGTTGACGTCCGGCGGCGCCTCCTTGCCGATCTTCGACAGCGACGACAGAGCCACCACCAGCAGCCCGATCCCGGTCGCCGCCAAAGCGACCTTCGCCTTCGTCGACAGCGCGGCGACCGCCGCCCGCAGCCCGCCCAGACGGGTCGACGCGCCGCCGGCCGCCGACCGCATCGCGATGAGCTCCGCGGTGACCAGCGTCATGCCCTTCGCGGCGGCGCCGAACCCGGCGATGGCGAGCTTCGTCAGCTTCACCGCGGCGTAGAACTGCAGCATGTTCGTGATCAGCGACGTGGGCAGGGCGGCGACCATCCTCGCGAACGCGTCGACGAGCTTCAGCATGCTGACGCCGGTGTCGGCTGCCGCCGTGAGGAGGTTCGTGGCTGCCTGCCCGATGTCCTTCAGGGTTTGCCCGACCTGCGGGCCCACGGAGCGGGCGTAGTCCATGAACTCGCGGAAGTTCCCGCCGATCTCCTGCCCGTTCGTGATGCGGACCAGGTGCACAAGGCCGGTGGTGACCTTCTGCAGCGACTGCTCGGCGAAGTCGTCCATGGTGTCGGCGAACTGCTGGAAGCTGGAGGACTCGATGCCGCCCGCGGCGATCGTCACCAGCCGGTCCAGCTCGTGCGCCGAGTCCTCCACCATCGGCGTGAACTTCGGGAAGACAGCCTCCAGGGCCTGCATGCCGTGCGTCAGCACCGGCATGGTGTCGTCCGCCGCAGCGTCCGACCAGTCCATATAGGCGTCCTTCAGGGCGCCCATCGCCGCGGCGGCCTCACGGGTCGCCGGGGGCAGGCTGCCCAGCGTGGACAGCCACGCCCCCTCCGCCTCGGCGGCCTGCTTCGACCCCGCGCCGTGCGCCTGGATCGCGTCGTTGAACTTCTTCTGCGCGTCGGAGACGTTCTTCAGCGCGACGAGCTGCCCGCCGACCGCCGCACCAAAAGCCGCCATCCCCGCACCCGCACCGGCCAGCGACGCGGCAAGCGGTGCCGCCGCCGCAGCCACCGGGATCAGAGCAGGCGCCAGCGACAGGGCCGCTGAGGTGAGGTCCTTCATGGACCGGTCCGCCTCAGCCGCCGAGCGGGTGAGAGAGCCGAGGGAGCCGTTGACGGCGTCGATGCCGCTGCGGGTCGCGTCCTGAACCCGCACCCGGATGCTCACCGTGTTCGGCACCGCCGGCCTCCTCTCGCCCTACATGTCGTCCATCTCGCCCGGGTCGGGCTCATCGGGTGTGCCTGCGTCGACGATCGCCATGAGGCGGAGCAGCGTCGCGTCCTCGGCCATCAGCTGCGACGGCAGGCACCCGAACCGCTCACACGTGGCGAGCACCCACTTGGCGTGGCTCAGCTCGCCAGGCTCTGTGACGGTGCGTCCATCGGAATCGACGCCTCCAGGGACGGCCCGCCATCGGGCGAGCTGTCCGGCAAAGGGTCGGACTCGCGGACCCCCTTGATCGCCTTCACCCACTCGGAGGCGACCGTGAGCATCTGGTCGGAGTCCTCCGCCAGCACCGCCGCCTCGGTGGCCGGCACCGGGGTGCCGTCCTCCTCCTGCAAGTTCCAGGAGATGAGGGCCTTGGCGAAGCGGCGCAGCATGTCGCCGATCTCCCAGCCGTCACCCGAGCCGTCGAGGCCGGTCATCTCCATGTACTCGCCGAGCGGCATGGCCTCCATGACGACGACGAGGCCGTCGAGCTCGGAGTCGCCTTCGAAGGTCAGCTCGAACTGCTTCCGCTTGCGCCGGAACCCCGCGGCCATCAGGCGGCCACCGTCCACTGCGGCACGGTGCCGTCCGCGAGGACGCCAGGCACGCCGTAGGTGAGCTCGCCAGCGTCCGACCTGG
The DNA here is from genome assembly GCA_035698655.1 of Streptomyces sp. GTDB lineage: Bacteria > Actinomycetota > Actinomycetes > Streptomycetales > Streptomycetaceae > Streptomyces. The sequence goes on along the minus strand of DASSBO010000483.1, from coordinate 199 downwards.
AGATCGGGTAGTCGGTGAACAGCACCTCGTTGGTCAGCGTCTGCCCGGACACGGTGAGTTCCAGGGTCCGCGGCACCGACGTGGACGGCACGGTCTTGAACACGTCGTGAGACATGTTCGCCGCGTCGTTGAACACCCCGGACAGGGTGCAGGAGAAGTCCGCCAGGAGCAGCAGCCGCTCCATCGCCGACTTGTCGAT
>DASSBO010000482.1:0-2531 GCA_035698655.1 Streptomyces sp. | reverse complement strand
ATGTGGCGGCTGACGGCCATGGCGCCGATGCACGAGGCCGGCGGCAGGCTGTTCGTCGACGCCACCGGGCGCCTGGCCGCACCCGCGAGCCGCGCCGCCTTCCTGGACGTCGTCGGACGGGGCGACCCGCTGAGCCTCCAGGTGATCATGGCGGGGATGGAGGCGACCGGGTGGCTCAACGACAAGCTGCACGAGTGGCTGGGCGAGAAGAACGCCGCCGACACCCTCACGCTGTCCGCCCCCGGCAACTTCACCTCGCAGATGGGGCTGGCGCTGCTCGACGTCGCCGACGTCGTCCGTCCGCATCCGGAGGTGATCGCCTTCCTGCAGGGTGTGGGGGACGAGGGTTTCCTGGACGAGTTGGCGAAGCTCGCGGGCGGGAAGCAAGCACGGGAGGCCATCGAGTCCTACCTCGACCGGTACGGCATGCGCTGCGTCGGCGAGATCGACATCACGAGGCCGCGCTGGCGCGAGCGCCCCTCCACGCTCGTGCCCGTGATCCTCGACAACGTCAGGAACTTCGGACCGGGGGCCGCCGAGCGGCGCTTCGAGCAGGGGCGCCGCAAGGCGCTGGAGAAGGAACAGGACGTGCTGTCCCGGCTGCGGGCGCTGCCGGACGGGGACCGGAGGGCCGACGAGGCCAAGCGGATGATCGACCGGGTGAGAACCTTCATCGGGTACCGGGAGTACCCGAAATACGGCATCATCAGCCGCTACTTCGTCTACAAGCAGGCCTTGCTGGCGGAGGCCGGGCGTCTCGTGCAGGACGGCGTGCTGCACGAGAAGGAGGACGTCTTCCACCTCACCTTCCAGGAGTTCCGCGACGTCGCGCGCTCGAAGCAGGTGGACGACCGGCTCATCCAGCGGCGCAAGGAGGCGTTCCGGTTGTACGGCGCGCTCACCCCGCCCCGGGTGCTCACCTCGGACGGTGAGGCCCTCACGGGGGCGTACCGGCGCGAGGACGTGCCCGCCGGTGCCCTGACCGGTCTGCCGGTCTCCGCCGGCACCGTCGAGGGACGAGCCCGCGTCATTCTCGACATGGCGGAGGCCGATCTCGAGGCGGGCGACATCCTGGTCACGCCCTTCACGGACCCCAGTTGGTCGCCGTTGTTCGTCGGGATCGCGGGCCTGGTGACGGAGGTGGGCGGCCTGATGACCCATGGCGCGGTGATCGCCCGGGAGTACGGCCTGCCGGCCGTCGTGGGGCTGGAGGGGGCCACCCGGCTGATCCGGGACGGGCAGCGGATCCGCGTGCACGGATCCGACGGCTACGTCGAGATTCTCCGGGGCGGCTGACGGCCGGAGAGGAGTGCCGAGGCCCCCGCGATGGCCAGGGGCCTCGGCGGCGACCGCGACGAGCAGGGCCCTGCCTCCCGTGCACGGACAGGTGTGTGACTACTGCGCCGGATGAGCCGTCGCCCGCTCGGGAGAATACGGATATCGGTCGGTTCCGGGCTGTGGGGCAAGTCCGCTGATCCGCAGCGCCTGATCGGCGATGCGGTCTGCCTCTGCGGCGGCCTGGCGGGCTGCAGCGGCCACGTCGCCGTGAGCCTCGACGAGGCCGTCGTAGATGGGGGCTGCGGAGCCGTCGTTTGCTGCCATGGCGAACATCTTCTTCCTGACGTGTGGAAAGCTGAGTTGCAGAAAAGACAGAAGGGATTTTCCTGCGCTTCATGCATGGCCGATCAGGCCGCATCTTCTTCTGCGCTGCGGAACTCTGCTGTGTTACTCGGTACGCGTGAGACATACGTGAAACTCAGCGGAATTCGTGAGGTGCATGAAAAGATCGCTTCACGCGTTTTCACCTTCCGTTTCACGGGTGTTCCCCGCCGGAGCGGCCGCGGAGCGCTTGCGGCCACCGGAACGAGGGACTTCCGGACTCACGCACCGCATCTCGGGCATACCTGAGTCACACCCTGTGACTTGCGACTACTCGCGGCAGCAGGCTGGACGTACGAGGCACTTGCACGAGCGGTCAACGCGCTCGGGGCGGAGAACGGTGCGGCGGTTCGTGCACGCGCACCGCGGCCGGCTGACGGGTGTGCAACGGCAGGTCGGCAACCGTGCGCGCGGCCACATGCCCAGCCTCGACGACTACCTGACCATGCGGCTGCACTCGGCCGGCGGGGAACCCACCTTTGCCATGCTGGAGATCGTCAACGGTGCGGAGGTGCCCGCGGCGGAGATGGACTCGGCCGCGGTGTGTGCGCTGACGGAGATGGCCATCCTGGTGGCCGCGCTCGACAACGACCGGCACAGCTTCGCCAGGGAGGCGGGCGATCTCCACACGGACCAGAACGTCTTCACCGTCCTGATGCGGCATCAGGACGTGCCGCTCGAGACCGCAGTCCGGCGCGCTGTCGCGCTGCGCGACCGCGTGCTGTGCCGGTTCCTCGCGCTGCGCCGGAAGGTGCTGCCGCAGGCGAGCCGGGAGTTGCGCCGCTACCTGACCGACCTGGGACACGGGATCCGCGGCAACGCCGAATGGGGGCTGCTTGCGCCGCGCTACCTCGTGCGGGAACAGGCCGGCG
>DASSBO010000481.1:0-2434 GCA_035698655.1 Streptomyces sp. | reverse complement strand
CCATGCGGGACGGGCAGGTCGTCGCCGAGGGACCGCCCGGCGAGGTGGTCACGGCGGAACTGGTCGAGAAGGTCTTCGGCATGCCGTGCCGGGTCATCGACGACCCGGAGACGGGCACCCCCCTCGTCGTCCCGGCGGCCCGCCGCCCGGCCGCACTCCGCGCAAGGACCGCCGACGAGTAGCCCGCCCCCCGGCGGGCGGTCCGGCCCCGCCGCTGCTTCGTGGTGCGCGGGGCAGCCGAGGGCGCGGTGCGCGTGCCTGCTGGTGGCGTGGCCCGGATCTGCGGCGCCTGTCGGGGCGCAAACGGTAGCGTCGGGGTCATGAACGAGCAGGAACAGGCCTGGCCCCCGCCGGGGGCGCCACGCGGCGACACGGCGGACGGGACACGCAGCGCCGACAGCCCGGCCGCGGCGGAGGAGCCGGAGTCGCAGGGACCCGCGGAAGAAGCGGGTGCGGCGGAGGACGAGGGGCCGCGGCCCCTCGGCGTCGCGGTGGTGCCCACCGGGCACGAACCGGTCGACGAGCGGCTGCGCCGCCTCGAGGACGCCGACCACCTCGCCGTGTCCGGTCACCTCGACGTGTACGAAGATGTGCACCGCGGCCTGCGCGACACGCTGGCCGACCTCGACCGGCACGAGAAGTAGGAGCTGACCCCCACGTGGCTGTGACCCGCCCGGAGCGCAAGCGCCTCGACGCGGAACTGGTGCGCCGCAACCTGGCGCGCTCCCGCGACCACGCGGCCCGGCTGATCGCCGCCGGGCGGGTGACCGTCGGCGGCACGACCGCCACCAAGGCCGCCACGCAGGTGGCCACCAGCGCGGCCGTCGTCGTCCGCGAGGACGCCGACGCCGCACCCGAGTACGTCTCGCGCGGCGGCCACAAGCTCGCCGGCGCCCTGGAGGCGTTCACGCCGCTCGGGCTGCGCGTCCAGGGCCGGCGGGCCCTCGACGTCGGCGCCTCGACCGGCGGCTTCACCGACGTGCTGCTGCGGGCCGGCGCCGGGCACGTCGTCGCCGTCGACGTCGGCTACGGGCAGCTCGCCTGGTCCCTCCAGAGCGACGCCCGGGTCACCGTCAAGGACCGCACGAACGTCCGCGAGCTCACCCCGGACGACCTGGACGGCCGGCTCGCCGACCTCGTCGTCGGCGACCTGTCCTTCATCCCGCTGGGCCTCGTGCTGCCCGCGCTGGTGCGGTGCTCGGCGCCCGACGCCGACCTGGTGCTCATGGTCAAACCGCAGTTCGAGGTCGGCCGGGAACGCCTCGGCTCCGGCGGCGTCGTGCGGAGCACCCGGCTGCGCGCCGAGTCCGTCCTCGGCGTGGCGGCGCAGGCGGCGAGTCACGGCCTGGGCGCCCTCGGCGTGACCGCCAGCCCGCTGCCCGGCCCGAAAGGTAACGTCGAGTACTTCCTGTGGCTTCGCGCCGGGGCACCCGAACTCGCCCCCGCCGATGTCGAGCGAGCAGTGGCGGAGGGCCCGAAGTGACCACATCCGGCAGCACCGGCGGTACCGGCGAGACGGGCGGCAGCGGCCGCACCGTCTTCCTCCTCGCACACACCGGCCGCCCGGCCGCCGTGCGCAGCGCGGAACTCGTCGTGCAGGGACTGCTGCGCCACGACATCGGCGTGCGGGTGCTGGGTGCCGAGGCCAGTGACATGCCGCTGCCGGAGGGCGTGCAGACCGTCGACGCCGAGCCGAGCTCCGTGGAGGGCTGCGAGCTGCTCGTCGTCCTCGGCGGCGACGGCACGCTGCTGCGCGGCGCGGAGATGGCCCGCGCCTCGGGCGTGCCCATGCTCGGGGTCAACCTCGGCCGGGTGGGCTTCCTCGCCGAGGCCGAGCGGGACGACCTGGACAAGGTCGTCGACCGGGTCGTCACCCGCGCCTACGAGGTCGAGGAGCGGCTGTCGCTGGACGTCCTGGTGCGCAACGACGGGCACGTCGTGCACACCGACTGGGCGCTGAACGAGGCGTCGGTGGAGAAGGCGGCCCGCGAGCGGATGCTCGAGGTCGTCACGGAGGTCGACGGACGTCCGGTCTCCCGGTTCGGCTGCGACGGCGTCGTGTGCGCGACGCCCACCGGCTCGACGGCCTACGCGTTCTCCGCGGGCGGCCCGGTCGTCTGGCCGGAGGTCGAGGCGCTGCTCATGGTGCCGATCAGCGCGCACGCGCTGTTCGCCAAGCCGCTGGTGACCGCGCCGGACTCGGTGCTCGCCGTCGAGGTGCAGCCCGAGACACCGGGCGGCGTGCTGTGGTGCGACGGTCGGCGCACCGTCGAACTGCCCGCCGGCGCGCGGGTCGAGGTGCGCCGCGGAGCGGTCCCGGTGCGGCTGGCCCGGCTGCACCACGCCTCGTTCACGGACCGCCTCGTCGCGAAGTTCGCCCTCCCGGTCGCCGGCTGGCGCGGCGCCCCCGGCTAGCCGCGCTGCGCGCCATGTC
>DASSBO010000480.1:0-10366 GCA_035698655.1 Streptomyces sp. | reverse complement strand
AGGTGGCACCGACCCGCCAGCTCGCCTCGCGGCAAGTGGCCGCTCGCAGCGGCAATGGTTGGGCCCGGGGGCATGGATCGGGCCGGTGCCACATCCAGGCTAACAAACGCTCCCCGTACGGCATTCCGGCCGGAATCCGGGTTCCGGAAACCTAGTCCCTGAGCAGGTCCGGGACGGCCTCCGCGTCCGGCAGGTCGGCCGCCTCGGCGAGCACCGTCAGCCGCTGTGTGGCCCGCGTCAGCGCCACGTACAGCACGCGCAGGCCGGCCGGCGTCTCGTCGGCGATCTGCGCGGGCGAGACGACCAGCGTCGCGTCGTACTCCAGCCCCTTGGCCTCCAGGCTGCCCAGCGGCACCACCCGCTCCCCCAGCCCGGCCAGCCACTCGAGCGCCTGCGTGCGCCGCGACATGGCCACGACGACGCCGACCGTGCCGTCCACCTCCGCGAGCAGCCGTTCGGCCTCCGCACGCACCGCCGCGCCGGTGTCGGCCCCGGCCACCGCGAAGCGCGGCACCAGGCCCGTGGAACGCACCGCGCGCGGCGGCCGTGTCCCCGGCATCGCCAAGGCGAGCACCCGGTCGGCGAGTTCGGCGATCTCCGCCGGGTTGCGGTAGTTCACGCTCAGTTCGAACCGGTTGCGCGGCCGGTTGCCCAGCGCCTCGTCGCGGGCGGCGGCCGCCTCGTCCGGGTCCGTCCAGGAGCTCTGCGCCGGGTCGCCGACGACCGTCCAGGTGGCGTGCCGGCCGCGGCGGCCGACCATCCGCCACTGCATGGGCGTCACATCCTGCGCCTCGTCGACGATGACGTGCGCGAACTCGCGGCGCTCCTCGGCGAGTCGGTCGGCGCGGTCCCGGCGGGACGGGCCGCGGTCGGCGGCGGTGGTCAGCTCGGCGACGCCCAGCTCGGCCAGCAGCTCCTCCTCGGTGGGCTGTTTCGGGCGGGCCGGGGTGCCCAGCAGCAGCTGCAGTTCGTCGAGCAGCGCCACGTCGTGCACGGACAGCGGCCCGGACCCGTCGTCCCCCGTCCTGCCCAGCGACCGGGCCAGCAGACGGATTTCGGCGGACTTCAGCAGGCGGCGGGCCCAGCGGCCGAGCTGCGTCTCGTCGGCCATGGCGGCGAGCACGCCGCGCGGGGTGAGCTCGGGCCACCAGGCGGCGAGGAAGTCCTGGAAGCCACTCTCCTCGGTGACGTCGGCGTCGAACGCCTCGCGCGCCTCGGCGGCCAGTTCCGGATCGGTGTGCCGGCCGGCGACCCCCGACTTCGCCCACAGCGCGTCCAGCAGGAAGCGGCGGGCCCGCGGGCGCATCAGGTTCACCGGGGCCGTACCGCCGAGCACCTGCTGCCTGACCTGGTGCAGCTCCTCCGCGTCCAGCTCGAGCCGGCTGCCGAAGACGGTCACCCGCAGCTGCTGCGGCACCTCGCCCGTCTCCAGTGCGCCGCGGGCGGCCCTGCGCAGCACCTTCGCCATGCGTGCGGAGCCCTTGACGCGGGCGACCGGCTGCTCGTCGTACGTGCTCGCCTCGGCGCCCTCGACCAGTGACCCCAGCGCGCGGACGGCGACCTGCCCCTCCTCGCCGAGCGAGGGCAGCACGCCCTCGGTGTAGGAGACCAGCAGCGGGGTGGGGCTGACGACGAGGATGCCACCCGCGTAGCGCCGCCGGTCCTGGTACAGCAGGTAGGCGGCCCGGTGCAGGGCGACGGCCGTCTTGCCGGTGCCCGGCCCGCCCTCGACGAGGGTCACGGAGGCGGCGGGGGCGCGGATGACCTCGTCCTGCTCGGCCTGGATGGAGGAGACGATGTCCCGCATGGCGTGCCCGCGGGCCCGGCCGAGCGCCGCCATGAGCGCCCCGTCGCCGACGACGGGCAGCTCCGCGCCGTCGAGCCGGGCGACCAGCTCCGGGCGCAGCAGGTCGTCCTCGACGCCCAGCACGCGGCGGCCCTTGCTGCGGATGACGCGGCGCCGCACGACCCGGCCGGGCGCCACCGGCGTGGACCGGTAGAAGGGTGCGGCGGCGGGTGCGCGCCAGTCGATGACCAGCGGGGTGTAGTCCGCGTCGAGCACCCCGAGCCGCCCGATGTGCAGCGTCTCGGCGACGTCGGCGGTGCCGTCCGCGCGCACGGCGTCGGGCGCCGGCTCGGCGGCGAGCATCGCGCCGTCCGGCCCGCGGGTGACGTCCGCACCGGCGAGCAGGTCGATGCGGCCGAAGAGAAAGTCCTCGAACTCGCTGTTCAGCCGGTTCAGGTGCACGCCGGCGCGGAAGACCTGCGCGTCCCGCTCCGCCAGCGCGCCCGGCGTGCCGACCTGGGCGAGCCGGGAGGCGTCGTTCATCAGCAGCTCGGCGTCGTGGATGTTCTGCGCCAGCCGCTCGTACACCGCGTCCAGGTGCACCTGCTCCGCGCGGATCTCCTGCTCGCGGGCGCCCTCGCCGCCCGCGACCTCTCCGGCTGTGTGCTGCGCTGCCAACGCGGTCCCCTTCTTCCGTTCACAGGGCAGCCGTCAACCGTACGCGATCCGGGCATCTGACGTGCACCGATGGCCGCTGTGCGGACCCGTGTCGCCGTTTGCCGGGCGGCAGCGGGGTAACCCGCAGCAGTCCCCACCGCACCGGGAGGAGCTGGCATGCCCCAGGATCCCGTCACCGCCGTCCGCACCGAGGCGCAGCGGCAGCTGCACGAGTACGCGCAGGGCGAGGAGCGCCCGGCCGGCGGCTACCTGGCCGTCCTGTCGGCGTTCGGCGCCGGCGTGGCGGGCCTGGTGCTGGCCAGGCGGCTCACCGGGCGCCGGCCCCCGTCCCGGCTGCGCGGCACGGACCTGGTGCTGCTGACGGCGGCCACGCACAAGCTGTCGCGGCTGCTGGCCAAGGACCCGGTGAGCAGCCCGCTGCGGATGCCCTTCACCCGGTTCCGCGGGGTGTCCGCGCCGTCCGAGCTGGCGGAGGAGGTACGCGGGCACGGGGTGCGGCACGCCGTGGGCGAGCTGGTGACCTGCCCGTTCTGCCTGGCTCCGTGGACGGTGACGGCCCTGCTCGGCGCGTACACCCTCTCCCCCGCGACCGGGCGCACGGTGTGCACGGCGCTGACCGCCATCGCCGGGTCGGACTTCCTGCAGTACGCCTACGCGGCCGCGCAGCAGGCCGAGCAGGACTGACGCCGCCGGCCCGGGCCCGGCCGGCGACCGGCGACCGACGGCCGGCGACCGTCACGGCAGCGGCGTGCCGCCGGTCGCGTTGACGATCTCCGCGGTGATGAAGCTCGCCTCCTGCGAGGCGAGGAAGACGTAGGCGGGCGCCATCTCCGCCGGCTGCGCCGGGCGGCCCAGCGGCGCCTGCTTCCCGAACTTCTGGGTGTCCGGCATGGTCGCCGGGATCAGCGGCGTCCACACCGGCCCGGGCGCGACCGCGTTCACCCGGATGCCGCGCTGCGCGACCATCTGCGCCAGGCCCTGGGTGAAGGTGGCGATGGCGGCCTTCGTCGTCGCGTAGTCGAGCAGGTGCGGGCTGGGCTTGTACGCCTGCACGGAGGTGGTGTTGATGATGCTGCCGCCCTCCGGGATGTACTGCAGCGCCATCTTGCACAACCAGAACATGCCGTAGACGTTGGTGCGCATCACCCGGTCGAACTGTTCGGTCTCGATGGCCTCGATGCCGTCGGGCTGCGACATCTGGAAGGCCGCGTTGTTGATCAGGACGTCGATCCGGCCGAACTCGCGCACCGCGCGGTCGATCAGCTCCCGGCAGTTGGCCTCCTCGCGGATGTCGCAGCTGAGAGCGACCGCACGCCGCCCGGCGTCCTCGACCAGCCGCACGGTCTCCCGCGCCTCGTCCGCCTCCTGCTCCAGGTGGGTGAAGAGCACGTCGGCGCCCTCGCGGGCGAAGGCCAGCGCGACGGCACGGCCGATGCCGGAGTCGCCGCCGGTGAGGACCGTCTTCTTGCCCTCCAGCCGGCCGCTGCCCCGGTAGCTGTCCTCACCGTGGTCCGGCGGCGGGTCCATCGGCCCGGACCAGCCCGGGTGCGGCTGCCCCTGGTCGGGGAACTCGGGAGTCGGGTGCTGGTCGACGGGGTTGCGCTGGGCGTGCTGCTCGTCTGCCATGGTCGGGCCGTCCCTGGTGGTCGGGGGGGAAGCGGACAGGCTGCGGGTTTCCCCTCCCGGCGCGGCCGTAACGCGGTGTCACCCGCTGCGCGGCAACGTCTCGCTCAGCGTCTGGACCATGGGCCCCAGCCGGAACCGGCCGGGCTGGACGGCCGGCACCTCTGCCTCGGCCAGTGGCGCAGCCGTCGTCGGGCCGACGCAGACCGCGTGCACGCCGGTGCGCAGCGCCGCCAGCAACTCCTCCCGGCGGCCGAGGGTCTCGGCGCGTGCCAGCAGGGACCGGGCCGCGGGGGCGCTGGTGAACGTCACGGCGTCCAGCTCCCGCCGCACGACCGCGTCGATCAGGGCATCCAGCGGGCCGAGGTCGTCCGGCGGCAGCCACCGGTACACCGCGACGGCCTCCACCTGCGCGCCCGCTTCGCGCAGCGCGTCCAGCACGCCGGTCAGCGGGTCGCCGTGCAGCTGGACGGCGACCCGCAGCCCGGACACGCCGCGCTCCAGCAGGTACTCCAGCACCTCGGGCGTCGACTCGGAGGCGGGCGAGAACTCCTCGCGCAGCCCGGCGGCGCGCACTGCGCCCGTCGCCTTGGGGCCGCGCGTCAGCACCCGCGCGCCGGCCAGCCGCGCGCGCAGCGCCTCCCCGGCACCCCATCCGTCGGCGGCCTCGAGCCAGCCGCGGAAGCCGACCGCGGTGGTGGCCACGACGACGTCCGGCGGCGCATCGAGCAGCCGGCCCGTCGCGGCGCGCAGCTCGCCGTCGTCGGCGAGCGGCACGGTGCGGATGGCGGGTGCGTGCAGCACCTCGGCGCCGCGCCGCCGCAGCAGCGTGATCAGGTCCTCGGCACGCCGTGCGGCGGTGACGCCGACGGTCCGGCCGGCCAGCGGCAGCTCGTCCTCACTCATGCCGCCCTGTCTACCCGGTCGGCGGCGGGTCAGTGACCGGCGGCCAGCACGTCACGCACGATGGGCCCGGCGGCGGCGCCGCCGTGCCCGCCGGCCTGGACGAGCCCGGCGGCGGCCATGTCGTTGCGGAAGGCGACGAACCAGCTGTCGGACGCCTCCTGGTCACCCACCTCGGCCGAGCCGGTCTTCGCACCGAGATCCCCGGTCAGCCCGTGCAGCACACCGGTCGCGGTGCCGTTGCGCACGGTGCGCCGCATCAGGTCGCGCAGCTGCGCGGAGACGTCCGCGGGCAGCGCCCGGCTCGCGTGTGCGATGGGCCGGTCGTCGACGTCGGCGGGAACGAGCACCGGCTGGTGGAAGGCCCCGGCCTTCGCGGTGGCGGCGACGGAGGCCATGTTGAGCGGGTTGACCTGCACCTTGCCCTGGCCGATCATCTCGGCTGCCTGCGCGGCGCCGGTGGCGGGCGGCACCTTGCCGTCGAAGTTCGGCACCCCGATCTTCCAGTTGTTCCGGCCGAGTCCGAAGACCTCCTGTGCCTCCTGCTGCATGTCGTTCTCGTCGATGTCGTCGACGTGCTTGATGAAGGCGGTGTTGCAGGAGCGGGCGAAGCTGTCGGCGAAGGTGCCGCCGTCGATGGCGAACATGTCGTCGTTGTGGAACCGGCGCCCGCCCCACGTCGCGTACTTGGGGCACACGGCCGGCTTGTTCGCCGAGACGACGCCCTTCTCGATGAGCAGCGCCGAGGTGATGACCTTCATGGTGGAGCCGGGGGCCAGCTCCGCGCCGAAGGCGGCGTTGAAGCCGTCCTCGCGGTGGTTGGCGAAGCCGAGGATGTCGCCGGTGCTCGGCTGGATCGCCACGACCGACGACTCCGGGAACTTCAGCACGGCCTTCTCGGCCGCCTTCTGCACCCCGGCGTCGAGCGTGGTCTGCACGCTGCCGGGTTTGCCGTGCCGGAAGGTCTTCAGCGTCTCGGCGGTGCTGCCGTCGCTCTTCTCCACCCACAGCTCGAGGCCGGGCGTGCCGCCGGCCTGCTCGCCGTAGCGTTTGCGCAGGGTCGGCAGGACGGCCGTCAGGGACGGGTAGTCCTCGGCGCTGAGCGTCGTGCCGTTCCGGCCGACGACCTGCACCTCCGGGCTGCCGGCCTTGCCGGCGTGCAGGCTCTCGCCGTCCTTCAGCTTCGGGTGGAGGACGGCCGGCCCCCAGTCGACGAGCGGCTTGTGGGTCGTCTTGCCGCGCACGACGCGCAGCGACGAGTCGTAGGACCAGCTGAACTTGTCGTCGTCCAGCGACAGGGTCGCCTTCACGTGGAAGGGCACGGTGCGGCCCTTGGCCTTCCCCGGGTCGATCCGCAGCCGGGTGAGGTGCAGGTCGTCGTGGAAGTCGCCGAGGGCCTTCCGGGCGGCGGTCCGGTAGTCGGTGAGCGCGGCGGCCTTCGTGGGGTGCCCGTGCTCCCATGCGGCGAGGAAGTCGTGCGCGGTCTTGCGCACCTCGTCTCCGGAGGGTGGTCCGGTCCTCTCCGCCACCGGTACGCCGCCGCCCGGCTCCGCCATGGCCTCGTAGACGTTGAACGCCCCGTAGCCGGCAACCCCCACCATGGCGGCGACGACCCCGCCCACAACGATCCGCACGCCAGTCCGCATCGGACAGCACTCCCCTCCGTCGGTCGCAGTAATCGACCAGCAGCGGGGGCGATTGGTTGTACTTCCCACGGAAGCGGACCGGGTGAGCTGCGTCTCAGGGCGACTGCCGGGCCACGGTGCGTAGGTGACGCCGTGACGTCATCCCCGCGGCCCGGCGCGTCGGCAGAGCGGTCAGCCGAGCGGGGCGGCGTCGCTCTCCTGCTTCTGCGCCTGCTTGTCGGCCTGCTTCTCGTTCTGCTTCTTCGCGGGCGCCTCGCCGACGGCCGAGCCCAGCGCCTCAGCGGTGTCGCGCGGGCAGTACTCGGGCGCGCGGCCGATGTTGTCGACGTACCGAGCGGTTACCCAGCCGGGTGCGAAGCGCGCGTCGGCCATCTTGTACCAGAGCCGGTTCCCGTCGATGTTCTGCCCGACGACCTTGCAACTGACCCGGATGACCGTCCCGTAAGGGATGGGGGTGCCGCGGGTGGAGGAGTTGGTCGTCGGCAGGGCGCGGATGTTGAGGCTGGGCCGGGCGATGACCTGACCCTGGTAGAGGTCGTTGTCGCCGGGCGTGTTGAGCACCGAGGCGGCCGGTGCGGCGGCAGGCGCCGCCGTGGCGGCGAGGGCGGTACCGGCGACGGTCCCCGTCGCGAGGATCCCGGTGGCGGCGGTCAGAGCGACGGTGCGGAACGTGGTGCGCATGAACATCTGCTTCTTCTCCCGGAAGGGGGTGCCCCGAAGGGTGCGGACAGGCGCCGGCCGCGACCGGCGCCTCAGCCCCGTCCGACGTCGGGAGTATGCCTGGCGCTTTGTCTGGTTAGTCCCGATGCGGGGAGATTCACCTGCCCGGTGGCCGTCACCGGATCGCGCGGTCGGCCTCGGGCAGCCAGGCATCCGGCGGACGGCGGGTCCAGCCGGACGCCGCGCCCAGGTCACGGGCCGCCGCCAGCAGCGCGTCCAGCCCGGGATGCCGCAGGCCGCGCCGCCACACCAGCGAGACCGGCGCCAGCGGCACCGGATCCGTCAGCGGCCGCAGCACCATGCCGGGAACACCGGTGAACACCTCGCTCGCGAGCACCGACCAGCCGCGGCCCCGCACGACGCGGGCGAACTCCTCCTCGCCGTCGATCCGCGGGAACGCGGGGGCCAGTTCGATGCCGCGGCCCTCGAACAACGCGCGGGCGTAGTCCGTCCACTCGGCGGTGTCCGCGTTGCCCGCTCCCGCGTACAGCGTCTCCGCGGCCAGCCGGCCCAGCGGCACGTCTTCCAGTGCGGCCAGCGGATGCGCCTCCGGCAGCAGGACGGCCACCCGCTCGTAGCGCACCAGCCGGTGGGCGAGTCCGGCACGCAGCGCGGGGGTGAGACCGGCGACGCGGCCGAAGGAGACGTCGAGCCGGCCGGCCGCGACGGCCTCCGCGGCCCCGGTCAGTCCGGCGTGGTACCGGGCCACGAACTCCGTCGCCGGCGCGCGGCGCCGCGCCTCGTCCAGCACCAGCCGCCCGGTGCTCACCGGCGCGGCGACGTCCACCGTGAGCGGCCGGTCGGCGGGCGCGACGGCGTGGTTCAGCTCCTCGTAGGCGGCCAGCACCCGTCGCGCGTACGGCAGCAGCCGCTCCCCCTCGGCGGTCAGCGTGACCCGGCGGGTGGTCCGCACGAACAGTCCGGCACCCACTTCGCGCTCCAGCCGCCGGATGTCCCGGCTCAGCGCCTGCTGCGCGAGGAACAGCCGCCCGGCGGCTCGGGTGAAGTGCAGTTCGTCGGCGACGGCGGCGAAGGCCCGCAGCAGCCGGGGGTCGATGTCCCGGATCACCCGGACGCCACCGCGTCGTGCCGCACACGCGCGGCGAACACCTCGTCCATGTGGTCGTCCGCCCACTGCTGGACGGTGTCGAGCAGCGAGTTCATGCTGCGGCCCAGCGGGGTCAGCGCATAGGTCACGCGGACGGGCACGTCAGGTGTGACGGTGCGGCTGACCAGCCCGTCCCGCTCGAGCGAGCGCAACGTCTGCGTGAGCATCTTCGGGCTGGCGCCCGCCACGGCCCGGCCGATGTCGCTGTAGCGCAGCGGGGCGTCGGCGAGCGAACCGAGCACCAGGCCCGACCACTTGCTGCCGATGCGGTCGAGGAGCTGCATCACGGGGCAATCCCGCAGGAAGGCGTCATAGGCGTCGCGCGCCTCTTCACGCCGCTGCGCCGCCGTCATCGTCGCCGCCATGCGCCGCCCCCTCGCCCGCGCGCTCCCGCGCGTGCCCTACGCACTTCCAAGTGCGTTCTGTCGCAAGGAGAGTAGCCGTTCCTAGGGTCGGGTGCAGGTGAACGCCCAGCTCACGACTCGAAGCGAGGAATCCGGCATGCGCGCTGCAGTGGTCACGGCCTTCGGTGGACCGCAGACGGTCCGGATCGTGCAGGCTCCCCGGCCGCGGCCGGGTCGCGGGCAGGTGCGCATGAAGGTGCGGGCTGCCGCGCTGAACCCGGTCGACCTCGCCACTCGCGCCGGCGAGATGGCGGCCGTCGGCGCGGAACCCGTCGGCCCGTACGCCCGGCTGGGGCTCGGATGGGACGTCGCGGGACAGTCGACGAAGTGGGCCCCGGCGCGCCGGGCTTCACCGTGGGAGACGAGGTCATCGGCCTGTCGACGGTGACCGCCGCCGAGACCAAGACGCACGCCGAGTACGTCGTCCTCGACGTGGGCGCGGTGGCGCGGGCACCGCAAGGCGTCGATCCCGTGCACGCCGCGACGCTCCCGCTGAACGGGCTCACCTCGCTGCAGGCGCTGGACCTGCTCGGCCTGCCGTCGGGCGCGACCCTGCTCGTCACCGGCGCGGCGGGCGCGGTCGGCGGCTACACGGTGCAACTCGCCCTGCTGCGCGGCCTGCGGGTCCTCGCCATGGCCGGCGCGGGCGATGAGGAACTGGTACGGGCGCTCGGCGCCGAGCACTTCCTGCCGCGCACGGACGCGCCCGCGCAGGAGGCGCGCGAGCTCGTGCCCGGCGGGGTGGACGGCGTCGTGGACGCCGCGGTGCTGGGCATCCGGGCGCACGATGCCGTACGGGAGGGCGGCGCATACGTGACGCTGATCCCCGGCACGGAACCCGTCGGCCTGCGGGGAACGCGCACGGCCGGTGTCGCCGTCCGGTACGACGCGGGCCAGTTGGCGCTGCTCGCGACCCTCACGAGGCTGGGCGTCCTCACACCGCGCGTCGCCGGAACCCTCCCCCTCGACGAGGCGGCGCAGGCGCACCGGCGGGCGGAACAGGGCGGCCTGCGCGGGCGGTTGGTGCTGGTGCCGTGAGAAGACCGCGGGTAAGTGGCACGATCGGTTGGACGGAGTCCAATGCGGGTGCCGGACGGAAACAATGCGGGTGCTCCCCTATGCAGGTGCTGAAAGGCGCTGGCTACGGGGGGAGGGGTGGTGGGTGCGCGGTCCGTTCAGGTTGCCGGTGACCAGTACATAGTGGCTGGTGTCCACCCGTGTCCGGCTGTGGGCGTCCACCGTTGTCCGGGGGCGAGGCCCGTGCGTGGCTGAGCAGGCGCGCTGCTGCCGCGAAGTGCCGGGCGCATCGTCGGGTCGCTTCGCTTCGTGACGGCCCGGCGGCACATCCGGGATCGCAGTGCGGCCGGGTCGGGGTGCGCGCACAGGCGCGCCGAGCGGTCCGTGCGCGGAACGGGCCGTCGGGCGCTCCGCGTCGGCGTACCTGGGAGTAGGGCGAGGTTTGGCCCGGATACGGCCGGAATTCCGGGCCAAACCTCGC
>DASSBO010000479.1:0-2652 GCA_035698655.1 Streptomyces sp. | reverse complement strand
GGGTAGTGCTCGGCGCCGCATGCCTGGCAGCGGCGGATGTGACCCGCCGCCGCGATCACGGTGCGCTCGCCGCAGCGCGAGCAGAAGCGGTGCAGCCGCTGCCAGTTCTCCAGCGCGACGGCGTGCACGAGCAGCTCCGCGTCGCGCTCCTCGAGCAGCGCGCCGGCCTCCCGGAGCCCGGCCGGGCGCGCGACGTCGTCCATGCGCCCGGGCAGGGTGTCCTTCTGCACGGCGAAGTACCGCACCCCGTCCGCGTCCGTGCCGAGGAAGTAGCGGTGCGCCTCGGTGAAGGGCGCGTCGAAGGACGGCATGGTGACGAGCTCGGTGCGCCCGTCCTCGGTGTCCTCGACCAGTGCCTGGCCGCCCGACACCACGAAGACGCGGGTGGTGGGGTGGCTCCAGGCCGCCGCCAGCCAGGCCTCGTCCAGCCGGTGGTGTGCGGCGCGGTCGATGCCGCCGGTGGCCGTGAGGGTGATCGGACGGTCGGCGGCTGCTCGCTCGGTCGAAATGGTCACAGTGGGTGGTCCGTTCCCCTCGTCGTCGTGTGCGCTCAGCTCGGGCTCCAGTGTGCCGCCAGGTCCTCCCACAGGTAGGCGGCCGTCTCGACGCCCTTGGACAGCAGGTCCAGCTCGACCTTCTCGTTCGGCGCGTGCCAGCCGTCGGAGGGCACCGAGATGCCCAGGAACAGCACCGGGACGCCCAGCACGTCCTGCAGGTCGGCGGCCGGGCCGGAGCCGCCCTCGCGGGTGAAGCGGACCTTCGTGCCGAAGGCGCGGCCCATCGCCCGGACGACGCCGGCCAGCGCCGGGTGGTCGAGCGGGGTCAGGCACGGGCGGACGGCGCCCCAGAAGGTGATCTCGTGCCGGATGCCGGCCGGCAGCGAGCGGGCCACCCAGTCGCGCACCGCCTGCTGGATCTTCGCGGCGTCCTGCCCGGCCACCAGCCGGAAGGAGATCTTCAGCTGGGCGCTCAGCGGCACGATCGTCTTGCCGCCGGGCCCCTGGTAGCCGCCGCTGATGCCGTTGACCTCGGCGGTCGGGCGGGCCCAGATGCGCTCCAGCGTCGAGTAGCCCTCCTCGCCCAGCGCGGCGTGCGAGTGCGCGGTGCGCAGCCAGTTCTCCTCGTCGAAGGGCAGCTCGGCGAACAGCTCGCGCTCCTGCTCGGTCAGCTCGACGATCCCGTCGTAGAAGCCGGGCACGGCGACCCGCCGGCCGGCGTCGTGCAGCGTGGCGGCGAGCCGGGCGGCCTCGGTGGCAGGGTTGGGCACGGCGCCGCCGAAGGAGCCGGAGTGGATGTCCTGGTCCGGTCCGAACAGGTCGATCTGGCAGTCGGTGAGCCCGCGCATCCCGGTGCACACGGTCGGGGTGTCCTCGGACCACATGCCGGTGTCGGAGACGATCACCGTGTCGCAGGCCAGCTCGGCGGTCTTCTCCCGGATCAGCGCACCGAAGTGCGGGGACCCGGACTCCTCCTCGCCCTCGATGAGCAGCTTGAGGTTGACGGCGGGGGTGCTGCGGCCGGTGGCGGCGAGGTGGGCGCGCACGCCGAGCGTGTGGAAGAAGACCTGGCCCTTGTCGTCGGCCGCACCGCGGCCGTAGAGCCTGCCGTCACGCTCCTCCGGCTCGAACGGGTCGGAGTGCCAGCCGTCCTCGCGGGCGGCGGGCTGAACGTCGTGGTGGCCGTAGACGAGCACGGTCGGCGCGCCGGGGTCGGCCGAGGGCCAGTGCGCGAAGACGGCGGGGTGGCCGCCGGTCTCCCACACCTCGACGGTGGGGAAACCGGTCTCCGTCAGCTTGCCGGCCAGCCACTGCGCGCTGCGGCGCACGTCGCCGGAACGGGCGGGGTCGGCGGAGACGGAGGGGATGCGGAGCCACTCGACGAGGTCGGCGAGGAAGGCGGGGCGGGAGTCGTCGACGAAGGTGCGGACGGCGCTGTCCGG
Organism: Streptomyces sp.; assembly: GCA_035698655.1. Lineage (GTDB taxonomy): Bacteria > Actinomycetota > Actinomycetes > Streptomycetales > Streptomycetaceae > Streptomyces. The sequence continues at coordinate 713 of DASSBO010000479.1, read as the reverse complement.
GGTGGTGCTCATGGACCCGAGCCTATCCGGCGCCGTCGGACGTCCCGTCGGGGCCGGTCAGCAGGGCCTCCAGTTCGGCCCGGCCGGGCAGCTCGCGCGGGCGCACCAGCTCGCCGCTGCGCACGTACAGGAACGCGGCCGAGACGGCGGCCGGCGGCACGCCCTGCTGCTCTGCCCAGGCCAGCCGGTAGACGGCGAGCTGCAGCGGGTCGGCGCCGTGCGACCGGCCGGTCTTCCAGTCGACGATCTCGTACCGCGGCTCGCCGGTGTCCGGGTCCTCCTCGCGGTAGACGGCATCGATCCGGCCGCGGATGACCCGGCCGGCGAGGGTGAAGTGGAACGGCGCCTCGACGCGGTGCGGCGTGCGGTCGGCGTAGGGGGTGCGGGCGAAGGCCTCCTTGAGCGCGGCGAGGTCCGCCTCGTCGTCGATCCGGCCGTCGCCGGGCGCCGGGTCGGCCTCGGCGCCGGGCAGCTCGTCGGGGCCGAAGACCGGCAGGGGCGGCGCCTCGAAGCGGGACTCCACCCACGCGTGGAAGCGGGTGCCGCGGCGGGCGGCGGCCGGTGCGGGCGGCCGCGGCATGGGCCGGGCCAGCTCGCGGGCCAGCCCGTCCGGGTCGGCGGCCAGCCGCAGCAGCTCGGACGCGGTGAGCGAGGCGGGCAGCGGGACGGCGGTGACCGTCCGGCGGGCGCGCAGCAGCTCGCCGGTGAGGGCG
>DASSBO010000478.1:0-11929 GCA_035698655.1 Streptomyces sp. | reverse complement strand
GTGCTGGGCCGCGGTCCGCACGACCCCGCCTTCCAGGTCGCCGGCGACGAGATCTGGCGCGCCACCCGCACCCCGCAGGGCCCGGCCACGCTCCGGCTCCGGCAGCCCGGGGGCGGCGCGCGCGTCGACGCGGAGGCCTGGGGACCCGGCGCCGAGTGGCTGCTGGACGGGCTGCCGATGCTGCTGGGTGGGGACGACGACCCCTCGGCGTTCACGGCACACCACCCGCTGGTCCGCGACGCACACCGGCGGCACCCCGGGCTGCGGCTGGCCCGCACCGGGCTGGTGCTGGAATCCCTCATCCCGGCCGTGCTGGAACAGAAGGTCACCGCCGACGAGGCCTACCGAGCCTGGCGCCGGCTGCTGCACCGCTTCGGCGACGCCGCACCCGGCCCGCACGAGAGGCTGCGGGTGATGCCCGCACCGCACACCTGGCGGCTGGTGCCGTCCTGGGAGTGGCACCGGGCCGGTGTCGACGGCAAGCGGTCGGCGACGATCCTGCGGGCGGTACAGCGGGCGCGGCGCATGGAGGAGGCGGCCGCGATGCCGCTCGCCGAGGCCACCGCCCGGCTGCGGGCCATCCCCGGCATCGGCCCCTGGACGGCGGCGGAGACCCTGCAGCGCAGCAACGGCGACCCGGACGCGCTGACTGTCGGCGACCTGCACCTGCCGGGCGTCGTCGGCTACGCGCTGACCGGCGAACGCGACACCGATGACGCGGGGATGCTCGAGTTGCTGGCCCCCTACGCCGGCCAACGGCACCGCGCGGCGCGGCTGATCCTGCTCGCCGGCCGTATCCCGGCGCGCCGTGCCCCGCGCTTCCCGCGCTGGGACATCGCCCGGCTCTGAATCCCGGTTCCGAGTCCCGTTTTTCCCGCCGCCGGACCACCCGTGCGGAGCAACGGCTTACTCGGTCGGGGGAATCCGGCGCCGCACCCTTCCCAACGGCAATGTGACACGGAACACTCGCACTCGCGTGATACGTGTCACACGCCGTTCCGCGGAGGTGCCCAGAAACCATGACAGTGCATGACGAACTGACCGGCATCCAGCGCTGCCTGGAAGATCTCAACCGGTGCGTGAGCCGCCTGGAACAGCAGGTCGGCGGCAGCGACCTGGAGATGCGGCGGGTGCGCAGCGACGCCGAGCACCTGCGCGAGTCGATCGCGCTGCTCAAGGCCGCCACGCCCGAGGCCGGCCCGGCCCCGCGTCCGGCGATGGTCACCATCCCGGACGCTCCCTACGACTCGTCGCTGTGGACGGACGCGGAGGACGAGGGGCTGGGCGCCCACGACCGGCACGCGCCCTGAGCGGACGCATCCAAACGCGTCCCCCACCCTTCCTTCGACGGAGTCACCCTTGGCCACCGGAACCACACCACCGACCGCATCGCCGGACAGCTCCGGCGGCCGCCCCGCGCCCGGCGGCGTCACCGACGCCGCCGGGCGCGCCGCCATCCCGCAGCGCCATCTGCGCACCGACCGCTGGTGGCTGGCGCCGGCGGTGACCGCGCTGGGGCGGGTCGCCTTCGTCGTGTACTCGACGTGGCGGGCCTTCGCGAACGCGGACTACTACGCGGCGCCCTACGTCTCGCCGTTCTACTCGCCGTGCCTGGCGGAGAACTGCGCCACGATGGAGGGCGGCCCGAACTGGGACCTGTTCGGCAGCTGGTGGGTGCTCTCCCCCGCCCTGCTGATCCTCATCTTCCCGCTGGGCTTCCGGCTGACCTGCTACTACTACCGCAAGGCCTACTACCGGGGCTTCTGGGCGTCCCCGCCTGCCTGCGCGGTCCCCGAGCCGCACAAGAAGTACACGGGTGAGACGCGGCTGCCGCTGATCCTGCAGAACGTCCACCGCTACTTCTTCTACGCGGCGCTGCTGGTCGCCGCGGTCCTCACCTACGACACCGCGCTCTCCTTCCGCAACGCGGCGCACGAGTGGGGCCACATGGGCCTGGGGACGCTGGTCTTCCTGGCCAACATCGCGCTGATCTGGCTCTACACCCTCTCCTGCCACTCGTGCCGGCACATCGTCGGCGGGCGGCTGAAGCACTTCTCGAAGCACCCGGTGCGGTACCGCCTGTGGGGATGGGTCGGGAAGCTCAACGAGCGGCACATGCTGCTCGCCTGGGCGTCCCTGATCAGCGTGGCGCTGGCGGACTTCTATGTGTACCTGCTGGCCATCGGGGCGTTCGACGACCCGCGGTTCTTCTGACGACGCGAGAGGGAAGCACGAGAGATGACGGAAGTCGAACACCGGCAGTGGGACGTGGTGATCGTCGGTGCGGGCGGCGCCGGACTGCGGGCGGCCATCGAGGCACGGGAACAGGGGCTGCGCACGGCGGTGATCTGCAAGTCGCTCTTCGGCAAGGCCCACACGGTGATGGCCGAGGGCGGCATCGCCGCCAGCATGGGCAACGTCAACGCGGGCGACAACTGGCAGGTCCACTTCCGCGACACGATGCGCGGCGGGAAGTTCCTCAACCAGTGGCGGATGGCCGAACTGCACGCCAAGGAGGCCCCGGAGCGGGTCTGGGAGCTGGAGACCTGGGGTGCGCTCTTCGACCGCACCAAGGAGGGCAAGATCTCCCAGCGGAACTTCGGCGGCCACGAGTACCCGCGGCTGGCACACGTCGGTGACCGCACCGGCCTGGAGCTGATCCGCACGCTGCAGCAGAAGGTCGTCTCGCTGCAGCAGGAGGACTTCGCCGAGACCGGCGACTACGAGGCGCGGCTGAAGATCTTCCAGGAGTGCACGGTCACCCGGGTCCTCAAGGACGGCGACCGGGTCTCGGGCGCGTTCTGCTACGAGCGCGAGTCGGGCCGGTTCTTCGTCCTGGAGGCGCCCTCCGTGGTGCTGGCGACCGGCGGCATCGGCAAGTCCTTCAAGGTGACCTCCAACTCCTGGGAGTACACCGGCGACGGGCACGCGCTGGCGCTGCTCGCCGGCGCGTCGCTGATCAACATGGAGTTCGTGCAGTTCCACCCGACGGGCATGGTCTGGCCGCCCTCGGTCAAGGGCATCCTCGTGACCGAGTCGGTGCGCGGGGACGGCGGCGTGCTGCGCAACTCCGAAGGCAAGCGGTTCATGTTCGACTACGTGCCGGACGTGTTCAAGGAGCAGTACGCCGAGTCGGAGGAGGAGGCCGACGGCTGGTACGACGACCCGGACCACAACCGGCGTCCGCCCGAGCTGCTGCCCCGCGACGAGGTCGCCCGCGCCATCAACTCCGAGGTCAAGGCCGGGCGCGGCTCCCCGCACGGCGGGGTGTACCTGGACGTCTCGACCCGGATGCCGGCCGAGGTCATCACGCGCCGGCTGCCGTCGATGCACCACCAGTTCAAGGAGCTGGCCGACGTCGACATCACCGCCGAGCCGATGGAGGTCGGCCCGACCTGCCACTACGTGATGGGCGGGGTCGAGGTCGACCCGGACACGGCGGCCGCGGCCGGGGTGCCCGGGCTGTTCGCCGCCGGCGAGGTCGCGGGCGGCATGCACGGCTCGAACCGGCTCGGCGGCAACTCGCTCGGCGACCTGCTGGTCTTCGGCCGCCGGGCGGGCCTGTACGCGGCGCGGCACGCGGCGGAGGCGCAGGAGGTCGGCCGGCCCCGCGTCGACGACGCGCAGGTCGAGGCGGCCGCGGCGGAGGCGCTGCGCCCGTTCAGCGCGGAGGACGCCGTCGGCGAGGGGCAGAGCGAGAACCCGTACACGATCCACCAGGACCTGCAGAAGTCGATGAACGACCTGGTCGGCATCATCCGCAGGGACGAGGAGATGCGGCAGGCGCTGGAGCGGCTGGGCGAGCTGCGGCAGCGGGCGCGCCGCGCCGGGGTCGAGGGGCACCGGCAGTTCAATCCCGGCTGGCACCTGGCCATCGACCTGCGGAACATGCTGCTGGTCAGCGAGTGTGTGGCGCGCGCGGCGCTGGAGCGCACCGAGTCGCGCGGCGGGCACACCCGGGACGACTACCCGTCGATGGACCGCGAGTGGCGGCGCGCGAACCTCGTCTGCACGCTCGGGGAGGAGGCCGACGGGCCGGGCCGCGTCCGGCTGCGCCGCCGCGACATGCCGCCGATCCGGCCGGACCTGCTGGAGCTCTTCGAGAAGGACGAGCTGATCAAGTACCTGACGGACGAGGAGCTGACGACGGAGTGAGCACGAGCGGGACGACGAGCGGCGCGACGGACAGCGGCACGGGCGACGCGGAGACGCCCGAGGGGACCGCGCGTGCGCTGGGCAGTCCGGCGACCGGCCCCGAGGGCGGCCCGGCCGGGCGTCCGGCGGACGGCGGAGCGGACGGCAGCTACCAGGCGCACTTCCGGGTGTGGCGCGGCGACCCCGAGGGCGGCGGCCTGAAGGACTACACGGTCGAGGTGAACGAGGGCGAGGTCGTCCTCGACATCATCCACCGGCTGCAGGCCACCCAGGCGCCGGACCTGGCGGTGCGCTGGAACTGCAAGGCGGGCAAGTGCGGGTCGTGCAGCGCGGAGGTCAACGGCCGTCCCCGGCTGCTGTGCATGACCCGGATGTCGGTCTTCGAGCGCAGCGAGGTCATCACCGTCACGCCGATGCGGACGTTCCCGGTGATCCGGGACCTGGTCACGGACGTGTCGTTCAACTACACCAAGGCGCGGGAGATCCCGTCGTTCGTGCCGCCGCAGGGCGTGGCGCCGGGCGAGTACCGGATGCAGCAGGAGGACGTCGGCCGGTCGCAGGAGTTCCGCAAGTGCATCGAGTGCTACCTGTGCCAGAACACCTGTCACGTGGTGCGCGACCATGAGGAGAACAAGCAGGCGTTCGCCGGTCCGCGGTTCCTGATGCGCGCCGCCGAGCTGGACATGCACCCGCTGGACGCGGCCGAGGAGCAGGGCCTGGACCGCAAGCGGACGGCGCAGGACGAGCACGGGCTGGGCTACTGCAACATCACCAAGTGCTGCACCGAGGTCTGCCCGGAGCACATCAAGATCACCGACAACGCGCTGATCCCGCTCAAGGAGCGGGCGGTGGACCGCAAGTACGACCCGCTGGTCTGGCTGGGGAACACCATCCGCCGCCGCAGGTAGCCGTACCGCGTCTCCGCCTCCGACGCCCCCGCCCCGCGACCGGGACGGGGGCGCCGGCGTGCGTTCACCCGGAAGGCGTATACTCCACGTGGAATAATCAGTCCGGGCTGTTCCTCATGGAGTAAGACGGTGACTCTCACCCCCCTCGCAGTGGCGTGCCTCGCGGTGCTGGCCGAGCAGCCGATGTATCCGTACCAGGTGTTCTCCCTGCTCAAGGAGCGGCGCGAGGACCACCTGGTCAAGGTCAGGCCCGGATCGCTGTACCACACGGTCGAGCGGCTGGCGCGGGACGGACTGGCCGAGCCGTGCGGCACCGAACGCGAGGGCAACCGGCCCGAGCGGACCACGTACGCGATCACGGCGGCGGGCCGCCGCGCGCTGGCCGACCGGATCGGCGCCATGCTGGACGCGCCGGTGAACGAGTATCCGCAGTTCCCGCTGGCGCTCAGCGAGTCGCACAACCTGCCGCTCGCTCAGGTGACCGAGCAGCTGAGCACCCGGGTCCGGCGGCTGGACGAACTGATCGGCGAGGCCGAAGCGGCGCTCGACCGGGTCCACGACCAAGAGGTGCCCGAGGCGTACTGGTTCGTCGCCGACTACCTGCGGACCGTCCAGACCGCCGAACGCGACTGGATCCGCAATCTGATCAACCGACTTGAGAACGGGGATGTCCCATGGCCGTACAAGACCGACGACCGGTGAGTCCGTGGCCGGCGCTGTGGGCGCTGGTGCTGGGCTTCTTCATGATCCTGGTCGACTCCACGATCGTCTCCGTCGCCACCCCGGCGATCATGGAGGGACTGGACGCCGACGTCACGTCCGTCGTCTGGGTCACCAGCTCCTACCTGCTGACCTACGCCGTGCCGCTGCTGGTCACCGGCCGGCTCGGCGACCGGTTCGGGCCGCGCAAGGTGTACCTGACCGGGCTGGCGGTCTTCACCGTCGCCTCCCTGTGGTGCGGCCTGACGGGCACCATCGACCAGCTGATCGTGGCCCGCGCCGTGCAGGGACTGGGCGCCTCGATGATGACGCCGCAGACCATGGCCGTCATCACCCGCACCTTCCCCGCCGACCAGCGCGGCCGGGCCATGAGCCTGTGGGGCGCCGTCGCCGGCGTCGCCACCCTCGTCGGCCCGATCCTGGGCGGCGTGCTGGTCGACTCCCTCGGCTGGGAGTGGATCTTCTTCATCAACGTGCCGGTCGGCGTGGTCGGCCTGGTGCTGGCCTGGCGGCTCGTCCCGCGGCTGGAGACGCACTCCCACCGCTTCGACCTGCTCGGCGTCGCGCTCAGCGCGGTCGGCATGTTCCTGCTGGTGTTCGGCATCCAGGAGGGCCAGACCTACGACTGGGGCACCCTGACCGGGCCGATCACGGTCTGGCGGCTGATCGGGGCCGGCGTCCTGGTGATGGCCGGCTTCCTGTGGTGGCAGGCCCGCAACCGCGGCGAACCGCTGGTCTCCCTGCAGCTGTTCCGCGACCGCAACTTCTCCCTCGCCAACGTCGGCATCACCACCGTCGGTTTCGCCATCACCGCCATGGCCTTCCCGCTGATGCTGTGGGCCCAGCTGGTGCGCGGCTACAGCCCGACCCGGGCTGCTCTGCTGATGGTGCCGCTGGCCGTGCTGTCCGGAGCGCTGGCCCCGTGGGTGGGCCGGCTGACCGACCGCATGCACCCGCGGATACTGACCGGCATCGGGCTGACCGCGTTCCCCGTCTCCCTGGTATGGATGGCCGCCGCGATGGACCCCGACGCGCCCATCTGGCACGTGCTGCTGCCCATGGGACTGCTCGGCATCGCCAACGCCTTCATGTGGGCGCCGATCGGGTCGACCGCCACCCGCAACCTGCCGATGAGCCAGGCCGGGGCCGGCGCCGGCGTCTACAACACCACCCGTCAGGTCGGCGCCGTCCTGGGCAGCGCCGCCATCGCCGCCCTGATGGACGCCCGGGTCGCGGCACACCTGCCGGCCGGCGCCTCGGCCGGCCAGGCGGAGAGCTCGATGGGCGGCGGGGCACTCCCCGCCTTCCTGCGGGACGGCTTCAGCAGCGCCATGTCGGAGTCCCTGCTGCTGCCGGCGGCCGTCCTGGTGATCGGCCTGGTCGCGGTGCTCTTCTTCGAACGGCCCGGGCACCTCACGCCGGCCGCGAAGCCGGCCGCCGAGGACGGCGTCCCGGCCGGCGCCGGCCGGTGACCCGGTTCGACGAGACGCTCGGACACCGAGTCACAGCTTGCGCAGCGACAGCCGGCGCACCTGGTGGTCGGCGGCCTTGTGCAGCACCAGGTCGGCGCGGGCCCGGGTGGGCGCGATGTTGTCGGTCAGGTTCGGCTCGTTGATGGTGCGCCAGGTGGTGCGCGCGTAGTCGAGCGCCTCGCTCTCGGAGACCCGGGTGTGCCGGTGGAAGTAGGAGCGCGGGTTGCGGAACGCGGTGGCGCGCAGGGTGCGGAACCGCTCCAGGTACCAGCGCTCGATGTCCTCGGTGCGGGCGTCGACGTAGACGGAGAAGTCGAAGTGGTCGGCCAGGCCCACCCGGCGGCGGCCGTCCTTGCCCGGGCGCGGGGGCTGCAGCACGTTCAGCCCCTCGACGATCAGGATGTCGGGCCGGTGCACGGTGAGCTGCTCACCGGGCACGATGTCGTAGCTCAGGTGCGAGTAGACGGGCGCGCTCACCTCGTCCCGGCCCGCCTTGACGTCGGCGACGAACCGCAGCAGCGCCCGCTGGTCGTACGACTCGGGAAAACCCTTCTTCCTCATCAGCCCGCGCCGCTCCAGTTCGGCGTTGGGCAGCAGGAAGCCGTCGGTGGTCACCAGCTCGACGCGCGGGTGCTCGGGCCAGCGGGCCAGCAGCGTCTGCAGCAGCCGCGCGGTGGTGGACTTGCCGACGGCGACGCTGCCGGCGACGCCGATGACGAACGGCGTGGCCGGGCGGTCGCTGGTGCCGAGGAAGGTGTTGCGGGCCCGGCGCAGGCCGTTGGTCGCGGCGACGTGCAGGTTGAGCAGCCGGGACAGCGGCACGTAGACCTCGCGCACCTCGTCCAGGTCGGTGACCTCGCCGAGCCCGCGCAGCCGCGTCACCTCCTCGGCGCTCAGCGGCAACGGCGTCCGCTCCCGCAGCTCACTCCACTCGGCACGTCCGAGGTCGATGTACGGGCTGCGGGCGAGGGCCGGCGAGGTCACGGGCGGTCAGCCGTCGAGTTGGTCGATCGTCGCGACGGACGGGCCGCGCCGGCCCTGCAGGTCCTTCGCCACGGACTCCGCGTCGCGCAGGACGCGGACCGCGTTGTGCCAGGTCAGCTTCGCCAGGTCCGTCTCGGACCAGCGGCGGTCCAGGAGTTCGGCGATCAGGTGCGGATAGCCGGCGACGTCGTCGAGGCCGGACGGCGTGAAGGCCGTGCCGTCGTAGTCGCCGCCGATGCCGATGTGGTCGATGCCGGCGGCCTCGCGCATGTGGTCGAGGTGGTCGGCGACCGTGGCGGGGGTGGCGACGGGCCGCGGGTGGGCGGCCTCGTAGGCGCGCTGCACCTGCTGCCCCTGCTCGCTGCCGTCGAGCGGGTGCAGGCCGTGGGCCCGCATGTTCTCGTCGGCGGCCTTCGTCCAGGCGATGGCCTCGGGCAGCACGAACTTCGGCACGAACGTGGCCATGGCGACGCCGCCGTTGGCCGGCAGCGCCTCCAGCACGTCGTCGGGGATGTTGCGGGGGTGGTCGCACACGGCGCGCGAGGAGGAGTGCGAGAAGACCACCGGCGCCTCGGTGACGCGCAGCGCGCCGCGCATGGTGCTCGCGGCGACGTGGCTGAGGTCGACGAGCATGCCGCAGCGGTTCATCTCGCGCACGACCTCCTCGCCGAAGCGGGTGAGCCCGTCGTGGCGCGGGTCGTCGGTCGCGGAGTCCGCCCAGTCGATCGTGTCGTTGTGGGTGAGGGTCATGTAGCGCACGCCGAGCCGGTGCAGGGCGCGCAGCGTGGCGAGCGAGTTGTTGATCGAGTGCCCGCCCTCGGCGCCCATCAGGGAGGCGATCCTCCCGTCGGCGCGGGCCGCCTCCATCTCGTCGGCGGTGCCGGCCAGGCGCAGGTCGCCGGGGTAGCGGGCGGCGAGCTGCCGCACCACGTCGATCTGCTCCAGGCAGGCGCTCACCGCGGCGTCGCCGGTCAGGTCGGTGCGCACGTAGACGGACCAGAACTGCGCGCCGACGCCGCCGGCGCGCAGCCGCGGGATGTCGGTGTGCAGATGGGCCGAGCAGTCCCCGGCGATGTCCCGACGGGCGATGTCGTAGCGGACCTGCTCGCGCAGCGCCCACGGCAGGTCGTTGTGCCCGTCGACGACGGGGTGCTCGGCGAGCAGCTCGCGGGCGCGGGCGAGCGTGTCGCCCGCGGGGGTCGTCGCGGTCACTTGGCGGCACCTCCGAAGCCGAAGCCGGCCTCGGCACCGGCGATCTTGGCGCGCAGCCGGGCGCCCTTGTCCTTGGCCTGCTGGTTCAGGTCCTGCTGGAAGGTGGTCATGCGCTCGCGCAGTTCCGGGTCGGAGGCGGCCAGGATGCGCGCGGCGAGCAGCCCCGCGTTGCGGGCGCCGCCGACGGAGACGGTGGCCACCGGCACGCCGGCCGGCATCTGCACGATGGACAGCAGCGAGTCCATGCCGTCGAGGTACTTCAGCGGCACCGGCACGCCGATGACGGGCAGCGGCGTGACGGAGGCGAGCATGCCCGGCAGGTGGGCGGCGCCGCCGGCTCCGGCGATGATCGCCTTGAGGCCGCGGTCGGCGGCCTGCTCGCCGTAGTCGATCATCTCGCGGGCCATGCGGTGTGCGGAGACGACGTCGACTTCGTGGGAGATGCCGAACTCGTCCAGCGCCTCGGCGGCGGCCTTCATGACCGGCCAGTCGGAGTCCGAGCCCATGACGATGCCGACGGCCGGGCTCGCGGCCTCCGGGGCAGCAGGTGCGGTCACTCTCTGATCGTCCCTCGCAGGTATCCGGCGGCGTGGGCGGCGCGCTCGCGCACGTCGGCCAGGTCGTCGCCGTAGGTGTTGACGTGGCCGACCTTGCGTCCGGGCTTCACGTCCTTGCCGTACATGTGGATCTTCAGGTGCGGGTCACGGGCCATGCAGTGCAAGTAGGGCGTGTACATGTCCTTGTACTCGCCGCCGAGCACGTTGGCCATGACCGTCCAGGGCGCCCGGGCGTGCGGGCTGCCCAGCGGCAGGTCGAGCACGGCGCGCAGGTGGTTGGCGAACTGGGAGGTGACGGCGCCGTCCTGCGTCCAGTGGCCGGAGTTGTGCGGCCGCATGGCGAGCTCGTTGACGAGCACCTCGCCGTCCCTGGTCTCGAAGAGCTCGACGGCGAGGTGGCCGACGACGCCGAGTTCGTCGGCGACACGCAGCGCGAGGTTCTGGGCGCGGGCGGACAGCCCGGGGTCGAGTCCGGGCGCGGGCGCGATCACCGTGTCGCACACGCCGTCGACCTGGATCGACTCCACGACCGGGTAGGCGACGGCCTGACCGTGCGGGGAGCGGACGACGTTCGCGGCCAGCTCGCGCGCGAAGTCGACCTTCTCCTCGGCGAGAACGGGCACGCCGGCGCGGAACGGCTCGGCGGCCTCCTCCGCACTGTGCACGACCCACACGCCCTTGCCGTCGTAGCCGCCGCGCACGGTCTTGAGCACGACGGGGAAGCCGTCACCCTCACCGGCGAACGCGGCCACGTCCGCCGGGTCCGCGACGATGCGGTGCCGCGGGCAGGGGACGCCGAGCGCGTCGAGCCGGGCGCGCATCACGCCCTTGTCCTGGGCGTGCTCGAGCGCGTCGGGCCCGGGCCGTACGGGGATGCCGTCGGCCTCGAGCGCCCGAAGGTGCTCGGTGGGCACGTGCTCGTGATCGAAGGTGATCACGTCGCAGCCGCGTGCGAAGTCGCGCAGGGTCTCCAGGTCGCGGTGGTCGCCCAGGACCACGTCCTGGACGGCCTGCGCCGCCGACTCCTGCGGAGTGCTGGCGAGAAGCTTGAATCTGATGCCGAGGGGGATACCCGCCTCGTGGGTCATGCGGGCGAGCTGGCCGCCGCCGACCATGCCGACTACCGGGAACGTCACGCACTCCAGCCTATCGGCCCGCTCCGGCCGGTCCCGGTCGGCATATGCGGTTGCGCTGCGCCCGTGGGCCGGTGCTGGTTAGCATGTTGCGGCGGAGAACCCGCCGAAGGACGCCGACCGGACGGATGCCATCGCACTATGAGTAAGCCGGCCACCGAACGGGGCGCCCTGCTGTCACGGTTGCTGCCGCAGCCGCTGCAGCGGCTGGCGCGTGAGCTGGCGCGGTTCGGCACGGTCGGCGCGTTCGGCGTCGTGGTGAACGCGGCCGTCTTCAACCTGTGCATCCGCGTCTTCGACCTGGCCTCGGTCCGGTCCGGGGTGATCGCCACCGTCGTCGCGACCGGGACCAACTACCTGGGCAACCGCTACTGGGCCTACCGGCAGGCCGACAAGCGGCGGGTGCACCGCGAACTGGTGCTCTTCCTGCTCTTCAGCGGCATAGGGCTGGTGATCGAGAACGGCGCGCTGGCCCTGTCCCACTACGGGCTGGACTTCACCTCGCCGCTGGCCGACAACGTCGCCAAGTACGTCGTCGGCCTCGGGCTGGGGACGCTGTTCCGCTTCTGGGCCTACCGCACGTGGGTCTTCCGCACGGCGATCCCGCAGGACGTGGTGCCGCCGGAGCCGGCCCCGCTGTCCGCCGTGCCGGAGCCGGCCTCACCGCGCACCGGCCGGGTGCCCGTCTAAGCCGCATCCGAGCCGGATTCCTCCGCCTCTCGGCTGAGGAAGAGGGCGAAGACCGGCGGCAGTTGCTGCAGCAGTTCGAGCCGCCCGCCGTCGGCCTC
>DASSBO010000477.1:0-2057 GCA_035698655.1 Streptomyces sp. | reverse complement strand
CCGAAGGCGATCAGCGCCGACCAGAAGTACATGATCAGCACGGCCCGGCTGTGCGAGTGCCCGATCTCCAGCAGCCGGTGGTGCAGGTGGCCGCGGTCCGCGGTGAACGGCGAGTGGCCCTTCCAGGTCCGGCGGACGATCGCCAGCACCAGGTCGGCGACCGGCACCGCGATGATCGTCAGCGGCAGCAGCAGCGGCATGTACAGCGGCACCATGTCGTGCACCGCGGACGTCTCCGAACCGGTCTGGGCGACCATCAGGTCCGGGTCGATCTGGCCCGTCAGGGAGACGGCGCCGGCCGCGAGTACCAGGCCGATCAGCATGGACCCGGAGTCACCCATGAAGATCCGCGCCGGGTGCATGTTGTGCGGCAGGAAACCCAGGCACATGCCCATCAGGATGGCGGCGAACAGGGTGGCCGGCGCCGCGCCCTCGATGCCGTAGCCGTACCAGATCCGGTACGCGTACATGAAGAACGCCACAGCGGCGATGCAGACCATGCCGGAGGCGAGGCCGTCCAGCCCGTCCACGAAGTTCACGGCGTTGATCGTGATGACCACCAGCGCCACCGTCAGCAGCGTGCCCTGCAGGGGCGTCACCGCGACGTTGCCCACACCGGGGACCGGCAGCCACAGGATCGTGAGCCCCTGGAGCACCATGACGCCGGCGGCGATCATCTGCCCGCCCAGCTTGACCAGGGCGTCCACGCCCCACTTGTCGTCCAGGACGCCGAGGATCCAGATCACCGCGGCCCCGGACAGCAGCGCGCGGGGCTCGTCGGACAGCGTGAAGACGTCGCCGATGTTGGTGAGGTGGGCGGCGACGAGCAGGCCCGCGCACAGGCCGCCGAACATCGCGATGCCGCCCAGGCGCGGGGTCGGCTCGCGGTGGACGTCGCGCGCGCGGATCTGAGGCATCGCGCCGGCCGCGATGGCGAACTTCCGCACCGGCCCGGTCAGCAGGTAGGTGACCGCGGCCGTGACGCACAGCGTCAGCAGATATTCACGCAACGTATCCCCAGTGGTTCTCGCGTGCTGTACAGCCCCACACGATAGGACACCGCACAGGGCCGGGCGGTTCTGCCGCAGCCTCTCACGTCGGCGCCGGGACCCCCGTCAGCGCGGTGACGACCGGGTCGAGGGCCTGGTTGATCTCGTCGCCCACGCTGCGGAAATACGGGATGGGCGCGCCGTAGGGATCGTAGATCTCGTCGGCGTCCGGGCTGGGGGCGATGAGCCAGCCGCGCAGCGCGGCGGCCGCCTGCACCAGCGCCCGGGCCCGCTCCACCACGCCGTCGGCGGTGCGGGGTGCGGGCAGGGTGGCGGGGTCTATGGCGCGCACCAGCCGCGTGAACTCCTTCAGCGTGAAGGTGCGCAGCCCGGCGGAGTGCCCCATGGAGATGACCTGCGCACGGTGGTCGCGGGTCGCGGTCAGCACCAGGTCGGCGAAGATCACGTGCTCGTCCAGCAGCTCGCGCCCGAGGAAACCCGCCGGGTCGGCGCCGTGTTCGGCCAGCACCTCGGCCGCGTGCTCCTCCATCGGGGCACCGACGTGCCCCCAGGTGCCGGCGCTCTCCACGACGATGCCGCCGCTGCGCGCGTCGCCGAGCCGGTGCGCCAGGGCATGCCGGGTGAGCCGCTCGGTGATCGGCGAGCGGCACACGTTGCCGGTGGAGACGTGGAGGATCCGGAATATGCCACGCCCGTCGGGCGGGGTCGTCAACTGCCCACCTCGAGGTCCGGTACGACCTTGCGCAGCTCCTCGGCGCTCAGCGCGCCGGCCCGCAGCAGCACCGGCACCTTGCCGGTGACGTCGACGATGGAGGAGGGCACCGCGTCCGGGGTGGGCCCGCCGTCGAGGTAGACGGAGACCGCGTCGCCGAGCATCTCCTGCGCGGCGTCGCAGGTCTGCGGCGAGGGCCGCCCGGTCAGGTTGGCCGAGGAGACGGCCATCGGGCCGAACTCGGTGAGCAGCTCGATGGCGAGGGGGTGCAGCGGCATCCGCACCGCGACGGTGCCGCGGGTCTCCCCCAGGTCCCAGGTCAGCGACGGCTGGTG
>DASSBO010000476.1:0-4973 GCA_035698655.1 Streptomyces sp. | reverse complement strand
TTCGTCGTCGCCGTCTGCGGCAGGTCGGTCAGCCGCCGATGCATCGGTTCGGCCAGTTCGGGCAGCGTCGACACGGCCCGGCGCCACCGCTCGGGATCCACCGGCCGGTCGTCCCGGGTGCAGACGACCGGGGTCGGAACGCTTGCCGGTCCCGGAACGATGATGACCTCCTGCAGCTCAGGGAGTGCGGAGAAGAGTCTGTCCTCGACCTCCAGCGTGCTGAGCCCCGGTATCTCGTCCGCCTCCCGATCGAGGAGATGCAGGCACCCCCAAGGGGTTCGGTAACCGAGGTCCCCCATGCGCCACCAACCGTCCTCGGTGAGTTGCGACCCGAAACGCTCCGTCTCCCCGAGGTAACCGAGGATGCGCGCTCCGGTGCGCGCTTCGATGCGGCCCGGCGTGTCCTTGCCTGGTTTATGGCCGTCCCTGCCCACCACCCGGACATCTGTCATGCCCGGGAAGGTCCTGCCCACGCAGCGTCCGTCGGACCCCTCCCGGTGGCGACGCGTGTAGGTCCGAGCGGCGACGGCGCCTGTCTCGCTCTGGCCATACGTCTGGGCGAAGAACGGAGCGGACCGTTGCGACGCACCCAGCAGGGTGTGCACCGTCCGCGGGTGGATCGCATCGAAGGTGTTGCTGAAACACCGCACATTGGCCAGTGGCTTCGCCCGGTGACCGGCCAGCGATTCCCACCGGAGGAGGGCATTGGGGTGAGCCTCGATCATGCCCGGCGGAGTCCTGGCGAAGGTTTCAGCCACGGCGTCGCTCTCTTCATCCCGCAGCACGATGAGCGGATGCCCTCGCAGCGCGAAGAGGGCGATGCCACTGATCATCCGGCTGTGCGCGAAGGAGACGTGCACCGCGATCGGTTCGCGCCGCCCCACCGGGCCCAGCAGCACCCTCTGCGGCCGACAGCGCGCCAGGATCGTGTGTCCCGTCTGCACGGCGAGCTTGGGAACTCCGGTCGTCCCGGACGTATGGGTGATGAGCGAGGGACGGTTCTGCGGCATGGTGATCGGCGGAATGCGCGGGGCATGCGCGTGCGCGGTCAGCGGCACTGCGGCCGGATGGTCCCCTGCGGCCGACAGAACGCGTGAGGTGAGCTCCGTCACCTCCGGAGGCAGTTCGTGCTCGAGCTTCACCGCATCGGTGACCAGGGCCGGTCGCTCCAGCCGCCGGAGGAGGCGGCTGACGGTCTCGCCGTCCAGATGCGGCGCCAGCAGCACCGGCACACCTCCGATGCGCGCTGCACTGTAAGTGAGCAGCGAGATGTCGAAGGCGTCGGACTTGTGGATGACGACCTGGTCCCCGGGCCGCACCCCGGCCGCCCAGAACCGGGAGGCGAAGTCGTCGACCAGGTCGGCGATCTCCGTGAGAGTCGGGCGGCGACCGAGTTCCGGAGCGATATCGAGGTCGTGGTCCAGGTACACGCAGTTGACCGGGTAGCGCGCTGCGGCACGGTCGAACACCGTGCCGAGCCGGATGCCGTTGTTGGCGAGGCGCTGTAGCAGCATGTTCTCTTCCCGTTCGGTCGGTCTGGGAACTCCGCACGGCCATGCGGCCGTACGACCCGGACACACGGCACAGCCGTGCGGAACTGGGGTGAGAAACATCCTCCGAGGTATCGGGCGACGCACCAACGACCACGGACACACTGTGTCAACTCACGGGCGGGCGGTCAGTCGCCCGTCTCGCCGTGTTCCGTCTCCGTCGGGGACGGCTGCGGGCCGTGCAGGTGCAGCGTGTCCACCCGGGTCTCGTCGATGACCGGTGCCGGCGGCTTCGGGGTCTTCGGCATGACCGCCGCCTCCGAGTGGCCGCCGCAGCCGTAGGCGAGGGAGACGACCTGGCCGTCCGCCGGGCTGTACTCGTTCGCGCAGACGCCGAACGCCTGCCGCAGCGAGCCCGTCAGCGGCACGAGGAAACCGCACGTCAGGCAGGACGCCGGGGCCGCCTGGGCCATCGGGGTCTCCGGGCCGTGCGCCTCCTGCCAGCGGTCGGCCGCCTCGTGCAGGCCCAGGCGGGACAGCACGCGGGCGCGGCCGACGCCGATCTCCTCCGCCACCGACGCGATGTCGCCCCGCGCCGGGCGGTCCGCGCCGCCCTTCGGGCGGGCCGGGGGGCCGGAGAGCTCCAGGTCCTCCGGCTCGGGCAGGCCGGCCGTCTCGGCCGCGCGGCGGGCCGCCGTCTCCTCGGCGGCGACGGAGTTCGGCGCCGGCTCGTCCTCGCCGGTGAAGCCCGGCTCCAGGCGCAGGTCGTCGGTGTCCGTCGGCAGCAGGTCGCCCGGGCCCATGTCGCCGGGCCGCAGCCGCTCGCTCCACGGCAGCCACTCGGGCGCCAGCACCGCGTCCGGCCCCGGGAGCAGCACCGTTTCGTCGAGGGTGACCGCCTTGGCGCGCGACGCGCGGGTGACGGTGGCGGCCCAGCGCCAGCCGCGGTAGCCGCGATCCAGGCACTCGAAGAAGTGGGTGACGACCCGGTCGCCGTCGGCGACGGCCTCGATCCAGTCGCCCGGCTTCCCCGGCCACGCGGTCTCCGCGACCGCCTCACGGGCCATGTCCACCGCTTCGGCGCACAGCCGGTCCGGGGCTCGGCGGCGCCGCGTCGCGGGACTCATGCAGCACTCACAGAAATCGTCTCTCCTACGCCGTAGCGCCGTCCGTATCGGGCGTGCGCCGTCCCACCGGACCGAACGGGGAAGACGGACGGAGCGGAAACCCGAGGGCCGCTGCGACGTCCGCGCCCGCGCTCCAGAGCGGTAAGGAGCGCACCTGCCACCACGCTACACCGACGACTCGCCGAGCTCAGCGGTGGCCAGCCGGTTCTGGGGCACACTGAACGTCGTGGCCGGCGACATGATGACCGAACAGGAGCCCAAGGAGCCGCGGCCCCCCGGACGGACCCGCCGCGTGGTGCGGGCGCTGGGCAGGCCGCCCGTCGCGCTGGGCCGCCGTATCCGGCGCGCGACACACGCCGGCGGCGCGGGCGAGTCGGGGCTCGGCAGGCTCATCGAACTGCACGCCGTGAACTCCGCCGGCGACATGCTCATCACCATCGCGCTCGCCTCCACCATCTTCTTCTCCGTGCCGACGGGTGAGGCGCGCGGCCGTGTCGCCCTCTACCTCCTCATCACGATGGCGCCGTTCGCGCTGCTCGCCCCGATCATCGGCCCCCTGCTGGACCGGGTGCCGCACGGCCGGCGGGCCGCCATGGCGGCGGCCATGCTGGCGCGGGCCCTGCTCGCCCTGCTGCTGGCCGACGCCGTCGCCACCGGCGGGCTGGAGCTCTACCCGGCGGCGCTCGGCGTGCTCGTCTCCTCCAAGGCGTACGGCGTGGTCCGCTCGGCCGTCGTGCCGCGGCTGCTGCCGCCGCGCGTCTCCCTGGTCAAGGCCAACTCCCGGGTGACGCTCGCCGGGCTGCTCGCCACCGGCGCCGCTGCGCCCGTCGGCGCCGGGCTGCACCTCATCGGACCCCACTGGCCGCTGTACGGCGCCTTCGCGCTGTTCATCCTCGGCACGTTCCTCTCCTTCTCCCTCGACCCCAAGGTCGACTCGGCAAAGGGTGAGGCGAAGGCCGCCCTGGCCGAACACAGGCGGGAGGCACGCGGGCGGCGGCCCGGACTGCGGACGGTCGGCGTCTCGGTGCGCTGCGGGCTGTTCGCCAACTCGGCGGTGCGCGCCCTGTCCGGCTTCCTCACCTTCTTCCTCGCCTTCCTGCTGCGCGAGGAACCCTTCTCCGGGCTGCACGCGGCCGTCTCGCTGGGCATCGTCGCCGTCGCGGCGGGCGGCGGCAACGCGCTGGGGACGGCCGTCGGCGCCTGGCTCAAGGACCGGGCCCCCGAGCTGATCATCACCACGGTGTTGCTGGGTGCCCTCGCCATGACGATCACCGCTGCCGTGCTGTACGGCACGTTCACCGTCGTCGCCGTTGCCGCCACCGCCGGCATCGTCCAGGCGCTCGGCAAGCTGTCGCTCGACGCGACCATCCAGCGCGACGTGCCCGAGGAGGTCCGCACCTCGGCCTTCGCCCGCTCCGAGACGCTCATGCAGATGTCGTGGGTCGTCGGGGGCGGCATCGGCATCGCGCTGCCGCTGATCGGCGTGCTGGGGATGGGCGTGGGCGCCGGGATCGTCGCCGTCGGGGTGCTGGTCGCGGCCCGCGGCCTGCTCGCCGCCGTCCGCCGCGGCAGCCCGCACCCCCGCGTGGCGTGACCACCCCTGCCAGATAGCCTGCCCGCATGACCAACGCGACTTCCGGCTCGCGGCGGCGCCTGCGCACCGCCACCGCCCTCGGTGCCGTATCCCTCGGGCTCCTCGCCCTCTCCGCCTGCCAGAAGCCCACCCCGCTGACGACGGTGACCGTCAACGGCGACTCGGTGCACACCCAGGCCGCCTGCTACAACGACGGCAAGGCGATCCCGAACGACAAGCTGAAGGACTGCCTCAGCAAGAAGCCCGACGTGTCCGTCGAGGTCGCCCAGGGCGACCGGGTCCGCGTCGGCGTCGAGCCCGACGTCGCGGACAACGGCTGGGTGCTGTACGGCTCGCAGCAGCAGGAGGCCTTCCACACCACCTACCAGTCCTTCTCCGGCGACGCCTTCTTCCAGAGCATGCAGGGCCAGGCGCCGACCGACAGCTCGCAGCTGACCGTGCTGGAGCTGAAGGACAAGAAGGTGACCGGCGTCTGGGTCGTGAAGCTGAACCGCGCCTGACGCGAGCCGGGGCACGATGCGAGTCCTGACCGTCACCGCGGTGGCCGCCGAACGCGACGCGGTCGGCGCCGGCCCGGCGACGGCCCCGCCGCCGCCTGAACGGGTGCCGCTGCCCGGCGGGTACGAACTGCTGCGCCGCGCGGCCGCCGTCGAAGCCGGCTGCTTCGACGCCTTGGCCGCCGGGGTCGGTCCGGCGGCTGCGGCGGCCGGCACGGCCACCGCGCTGACGGCCGCCGCGCTGCGCGGCGAACCGTACGACCTG
>DASSBO010000475.1:0-6180 GCA_035698655.1 Streptomyces sp. | reverse complement strand
GGGCGACGGCCGTCGCCTGCTCCGGCCCGGGCCCGCTCGGCGGGCCGGGCGAACTGCTGCTGATCGCCGAGGAGCTCGGCGTCGGCCTCGGCGCGCGCTACGCCGGCATCGACGGCCCCGACCCCGGCCCCGCGATGCGCGTCGACACCCACCCGCACGGCAAGGTGCTGGCCGCCGGCCGCCCCACCCCGCTGTGGCACGTCGCGGGCGCCCCGGCCGACCGCGCGGTCTTCGCGGGCGAGGCCTGCGGCCTGTGGCTGTGGGCGGTGGTGTGGCCCCAGGAGGCGGGGATGCTGATGTACGACGAGCTCGTCCTCACCGACCTGCGCGAAGCCGGCGCCGAGGTCGACCTGCTGCCCCTGGGCGCCCTCTCGCCCCGCATCCTCCCGTAGCCCGCGGCAGTCCGGGGCAGCCGGGCGGGACTGAGCACCGTGCGGGCACCGGTACAGTGGGAGCGCCCCCGTCCGTCCGTCGTTGGAGTGTGTCCCGTGCGCATCGACCTGCACACTCACTCCACCGCCTCTGACGGCACCGACGCCCCGGCCGAGCTCGTCCGCAACGCCGTGGCCGCCGGGCTCGACGTCGTGGCGCTCACCGACCATGACACCGTCGCCGGGCACGCCGCGGCCGCCGCTGCGCTGCCCGCCGGGCTGACCCTCGTCCCCGGCGCCGAACTGTCGTGCCGGCTGGACGGCGTGAGCCTGCACATGCTCGCCTACCTCTTCGACCCCGAGGAGCCCGAGCTCGCCCGCGAGCGGGAGCTCGTGCGGGACGACCGGGTGCCGCGGGCCCGCGGCATGGTGGCCAAGCTCCGCGACCTGGGCGTGCCGGTCAGCTGGGAACGCGTCGCCGAGATCGCCGGGGACGGCGCAGTCGGGCGCCCGCACATCGCCACCGCCATGGTCGAGCTGGGCGTCGTCAAGACGGTCTCCGACGCCTTCACCTCCGCGTGGATCGCGAACGACGGGCGCGCCTACGTCGACAAGCACGAACTCGACCCGTTCGACGCCGTGCGGCTGATCAAGGGCGCCGGGGGCGTCGCCGTCTTCGCGCACCCGCTGGCCGTCAAGCGCGGCGAGTGCGTCCCGGAGTCCGCCATCGCCGAGCTCGCCGCCGCCGGGCTGGACGGCCTCGAGGCGGACCACATGGACCACGACCCGGCCACCCGCGCCCGGCTGCACTCCATGGCCCGCGACCTCGGCCTGCTCGCCACCGGCTCCAGCGACTACCACGGCAGCCGCAAGACCTGTGTGCTCGGCGAGCACACCACCGATCCGGACGTCTACGCCGAGATCGCCGCGCGCGCGTCAGGCGCGAAGCCCGTCACGGGCTGAGTCTCCCCCCTTCCGATTTCCTTCTCTGCACCCCGCAAGGCACCACTGTGTTCGAGTTCGCCCTCTTCGGCTCCGTTTTCGTCACCCTTTTCGTGATCATGGACCCGCCCGGGATCACGCCCATCTTCCTCGGACTGACCTCCGGCCGGCCCGTCAAGGTGCAGCGCCGCATGGCGCTGCAGGCGGCGGCGGTCGCCTTCGGCGTGATCTCCGTCTTCGGCGTCTGCGGGCAGCAGATCCTGGACTACCTGCACGTCTCGGTCCCGGCGCTGATGATCGCGGGCGGGCTGCTGCTCCTGCTGATCGCCCTCGACCTGCTGACCGGCAAGTCCGACGAGCCGACCCAGACCAAGGACGTCAACGTCGCCCTGGTGCCGCTGGGCATGCCGCTGCTGGCCGGCCCGGGTGCCATCGTCTCGGTGATCCTCGCCGTGCAGCGCGCCGACAGCTTCGGCGCGCAGCTGTCGGTGTGGGCGGCGATCGTCGCCATCCACGTGGTGCTGTGGCTGGTGATGCGCTACTCGCTGCTGATCATCCGCGTCATCAAGGACGGCGGCGTGGTCCTCGTGACGCGGCTGTCCGGCATGCTGCTGTCCGCCATCGCCGTCCAGCAGATCGCCAACGGCGTCTTCCAGTTCATCGACGGACAGGGCTGACGGGCTCATCGGCGGTGCCCGTCCAGGCGGTCAGTGCCGCCCGCAGTCCGGCGTCGTCAGCGGTGCCGCCCGCCCAGGCCACGTAGCCGTCCGGGCGGACCAGCAGCCGGGCGCCCGTCCCGCCGGCGCGGCGACGCACCACGTCCACCGGGTGCCCTGCGGCCGCCGTGGGCCGGTCGCCGTCGGAGACGACCAGCACGAAGCGTCCGGTGCGCAGCGCCTCGTACAGGCGGCCCGCGGCCAGCGGAAGGTCGGGCGCGCGGCGGCCGGTCAGCGGATGGTCGCCGGCCGCACGTCCGTAGGCGATGCCGATCCCCGAGATCGATTCGATCGCCTTGCGGGCGACCGGGGGCACATGCTGCCCGAGCATCGTCGCAAACCGGCGCAGTCCCCGCCGGGCCGGTGTGTGCGCCACCGCGAACCGCACGATCGCACCGCTGCTGCGCAGCACCATGCGGCCCACCGGGTGCCGTTCGGCGTGGTAGGTGTCCAGCAGCGCGGGACCCGAGCGGCCGCGCACCACGGCTGCGAGCTTCCAGCTCAGGTTGGCGGCGTCCTGCAGCCCGGTGTTCATGCCCTGCCCGCCGGCAGGGGAGTGCACGTGCGCGGCGTCGCCGGCGAGCAGCACCCGTCCCACCCGGTAGGCGGGCACCTGCCGCTCGTCGCTGTGGAAGCGGGACAGCCAGCGGGCGTCGTGCATGCCGTGGTCGGTGCCGAGCGCGCGGCGGGCGATCCGGCGGACCTCCGCCAGGTCCACGGGCGTGTCCTCACCGGTCTGGCGGTCGCGTGACCAGCCGACCACCCGGTACCAGTCGTCGCCGAACGGTGCGAGGGCCGCGAAGGCGTCGGCGGTGGCGCCCACGGTCAGCAGGCTCTCGGGTGCGTGCGTCAGCCGGACGTCGGCCAGCACGACCGACCGGAGGACCGAGCGGCCCGGGAACGGCAGACCCAGCGCTTCCCGCACCCGGCTGTGCACGCCGTCGGTGCCCACCGCCCACTGCGCGCCCAGCGTGTCCGTCCGGCCGTCGGCGTCCCGCAGCGCGGCGGTCACCCCTGCGTCGTCCTGCGTGAGGCCGGTGACCTCGGTGCCGTAGCGGAAGCGGACCCCCGCCTCGGCGGCGCGGCGCCGCAGCAGCCGCTCCACCTCGTACTGCGGGGTGACCAGCACGAACGGGAACCGGCCGGGCAGCCGGGCCAGGTCCAGCGTGAGCCGTCCGAACAGTTGGACGGTGTCCAGCGTGGCGCCGGTGGCGACCAGTTCGTCGGCGAGCCCGCGGGCGTCGAGCTGCTCCAGGCTGCGGGCGTGCACCGCGAAGGCGCGGCTGAGGTTGCTCAGTCCGTCGGGGCGGCGTTCCACGAGGGTGACGTCCACCCCCGCCGCCGCGAGGTCGCCGGCCAGCAGCAGGCCGGTCGGCCCGGCGCCGACGACGAGGACTTCGGTGGTGCCGTGCGGTGCTGCGGACATGTCGCCTCCCACGGTCCGAGGCCAACGCATGTTGGCCAACGCTTGTTGGCAACAATAGGGCCGTGCGCGCTGCGGGTCAACGCGCGTTGGCATACTCTGGCGGCGTGACCGAATCCAGCCGTCCCGACGACCCGCCCCGCCGCTCCGACGCCACCCGCCAGGCCATCCTCGCCGCGGCCCGCGACCGGTTCGCGGCGGAGGGCTACGACCGCGCGACGATCCGCGCCATCGCCCGCGACGCGGACATCGACCCGTCGATGGTCATGCGCTACTACGGCAGCAAGGCGGGGCTGTTCGCCGCGGCCTCCGAGGTCGAGCTGAGCCTGCCGCCCATCGAGCACATCGCCCGGGAGAACGTCGGCGGCGCGCTGGTCCAGCACTTCTTCGAGCGCTGGGAACAGGATGAGGTCCTCACCGCAATGCTGCGTGTCGGCGTGACCAATCCCGCCGGCACCGAGCGCATGCAGCGGATCTTCCGCGAGCAGCTGACGCCCGCCGTGGCGGCGCTGTGCCCGGAACCGGCACAGGCACCCGCACGCGCGGCACTGGTCTCCTCGCAGATCCTCGGGATGGCCCTGAGCCGTTACGTGCTGAAGATCCCGCCGGCCGTCGGCCTGAGCCGCGCCGAGATCGTGGCCTGGATGGGCCCCACCGTGCAGCGTTACCTGACGGCCGAGTCGCCCTGACCGGCGGTCAGTCCCGGGCCGCGCCGTCGTCGCTCCAGGCCGCGGTCAGCGCCGCCGCCGTCTGCAGCGGACGGTCCGCGTTCGGGGAGTGTTCCGCACCGGCGATCACCGTGCGGCGAGCCCCAGTGCCCGCGGCCAGGGCGTCCATCTCCGGCACCGGCCAGGCGTAGTCCCGCTCGCCCGAGAGCACGTGCAGCGGCAGCCCGCCGCGGGCGAGCCCGGCCAGTTCCGCGGTGCGGTCCGGCTCGCCGATCAACTGCCGGCCGGTGGCCGTCAGCTGCTCCGGGATGTTGGCCAGCCACCGCCGGTGCAGGAAGTCCGCGACCGCCGCCGGCGTCACGTCGTCGGCGGCCTCGGGAGGATCGAGTTCCCGCATGGCCTGCCAGACGGCCTCCATGTCCAGCACCGGCAGCGCACCGAGCAGCATCTTCACCCGCGCCTGCTGAGCCGCGCACACCGGCCCGGGGCCGCTGCTCAGCAGCGTGAGCGAGGCGAAGAGCGCCGGTTCGCGCAGCGCCGCCGCGCGCGAGACCAGGCCGCCCAGCGAGTGCCCGACCAGGTGCGGACGGCCGCCCAGTGCCTCGGCCTGCGCCAGCACGTCGGAGGCGAGTTCCGGCTGGGCGTAGGCCGCCTCGTCGTGCGGGCCGCCCGTCTCGTACTGGCCGCGCCCATCGATGGCGACCGCCCGGAAACCGGCCCGGGACAGCGGTTCCAGCAGCCCGATGAAGTCCTCTTTGCTGCCGGTGAAACCCGGGATCAGCAGCGCCGTGCCGCGCGGTCCGTCACCCGTGTCGTGCACGGCGAAGGAGCCGCGCCGGGTCGTCAGAACGCGGGCGGTCGCGCCCGGCGGCAGGTCGAGCGTCGGCGGTCTGCTCATACCCAGACGCTACCCGCTGCGTCCCCCTGCCTACGCACGAGGCCCGGCCCCCGAGGGTGGGGGACCGGGCCTCGACGGAAGGTGTCAGCTCTCGGTGGTCTTCGGCTTCGCCGAGGACCGGCTGCGCCGGCGGCGGCGCGGCGTGGCCGCGCCCTCCGACGTCTCGCCGCCCGAGGCGTCGGCGGCGGTCGCGGCCGGCTTGGCCGACGCGTTGCCGCCCGAGCGGGTGCGGCGGCGGCGCGGCTTGCGCGGGCCGCCCTCCGCGGACACCGCAGCCCCCGAGCCGGAGGCCGCGGCCTCCGCGTCGCCGGAGACCGGCCGGCCGCCCCGCGTCCGGCGGCGCTGCCGGTTGCTCGTGCGGCGGGGCCGCTCCTCCGTGGCGGAGCCGCGCTTGCCGCGTCGGCCGCCGCCGGGCTCGCCGAGGTCCTCGATCTCCTCCGCGCCGAGCCCGGCACGGGTCCGTTCGGTGCGCGGCAGGATGCCCTTGGTGCCCTCGGGGATGTGCAGCGCCTCGTACAGGTGCGGCGAGGTGGAGTACGTCTCCTCCGGGTCCGGGAAGTCCAGCCCGAGCGCCTTGTTGATCAGCTGCCAGCGCGGGATGTCGTCCCAGTCGACAAGCGTGACGGCGGTGCCGGAGTTGCCCGCGCGGGCCGTGCGGCCGATGCGGTGCAGGTAGGTCTTCTCGTCGTCCGGCGACTGGTAGTTGATCACGTGCGTGACGTTGTCGACGTCGATGCCGCGCGCGGCCACGTCGGTGCACACCAGCACGTCGACCTTGCCGTTGCGGAACGCCCGCAGCGCCTGCTCGCGCGCGCCCTGGCCCAGGTCGCCGTGGATCGCGGCGGCCGCGAAGCCGCGGTCCGCCAGCTCGTCGGCCACCTTCGCGGCGGTGCGCTTGGTCCGGCTGAAGATGATGGTCAGCCCGCGGCCCTCGGCCTGCAGCAGCCGGGCGATCATCTCGACCTTGTCGAGCGCGTGGGCCCGGTAGACGAACTGGGCGGTCGCCTTCACCGTGGCGCCGGTGTCGTCCGGGTCGGCGGCGCGGATGTGCGTCGGCTGCGTCATGTAGCGGCGCGCCATGGCGACAACGGGGCCGGGCATGGTAGCGGAGAAGAGCATGGTCTGCCGGATGGCAGGGGTGGCGGCGATCAGCGTTTCGACA
>DASSBO010000474.1:0-2525 GCA_035698655.1 Streptomyces sp. | reverse complement strand
GGAAGGAACGCTGGATGTCCTCGTACGTCCGCAGGATCGGCAGGCTGCCGGAAGGCAGGTCGCTCACTCCCGGGTCGGAGGTGTGCAGCGAGAAGGCGGGGACGACCAGCGCCAGCAGCACGCCGCCGCACGCGGCTGTGGACACCACCGGCCTGCGCAGCACGCGGCCCACCAGCGCGTACCACGCACCGTGCGGCTGCGCGCCGCGCCGGGCGGCGCGGACGAAGGGCACCCGGCCGGTCTCCAGCCGGTCCCCCAGCAGGGACAGCAGCGCCGGAAGGACCGTGACCGAGCCGAGCACGGCGACGGCCACCACGATGATCGTCGCGCTCGCCATGCCGTAGAAGATGCCGTTCCCCGACAGGAAGAGCCCGGCCAGCGAGACGATGACGGTCAGCCCGGAGACGATGACCGAACGGCCGGACGTGGCCGCAGCCGCGGTCACCGCGGCCCGAGTGGCGGTGCCGCGGGCCCGTTCCTCGCGCACACGACGCAGGTAGAACAGCGAGTAGTCCACGCCCACCGCGATGCCGATCAGCGACATCACGGAACTGCCGTTCTGGTCGACGTGCACCAGGTGGCTGCTCAGGGCCAGCAGCCCGCCCGCCGCGACGACTGCGGTCAGCGCGAGCACCACCGGCAGCAGCGCGGCGACCACGGCGCCGAAGGCGACCAGCAGGATGCCCAGGGTCACCGGGAAGGACACGTACTCGGCGGCGGTGTAGTCGGCATGCAGCTTCTCCTTCGAGACGTGGGCGAACGACGCCTCGCCGAACTCCTCGACCCGCACGTCCGGGTGCGCCCGGTCGACGGCCGCCACCGCGTCGAGGACGGTCTGCACCTCCGCCTCGGCCTGCCGGCTGTCGCCCGCCATGTCGAACTGCACCAGTGCGGCGTGACCGTCCGCGGACACCGCGCCGTGCCCGGCGGAATCGAGCGGCGAGACGACGTGCCGCACCTGCCCGGTGTCCTCCAGCGCGGACAGCACGTCGTCGACCGCGGAACGGAAGACGGGCGAGTCGAGGCCGTGCCCGTCGTCGCGCAGGAAGACGACCTCGTGCGCGGGAAGCTGCAGCCCCGCCTCCTCCAGCATCCGTTCCGCCTGCCGCGCCTGCCCGTTCGTCAGCTCCGCGGCGGTCGGCTGTGCGGTCGTCACGACCGAGCCCAGCACCGTGGCCATCGCCACGAACGCGAGCCACAGCAGGACCGCCGCTCCCCGGTGCGTGGCACTCCAGCGTCCGGCCGCCTCGGCGAGGCCTCGTCTGCTCCGCACGTCGTCTCCTCCGGTTGCATCGACTGCTTGTGTGAGGTGACTTCCTCGCTGGGTCATGAGGCGGAAAACCGCACCTGCATTCCCCCCGGATCGCCGGGAACCTTTCCCCGGTCGCGCGCCTCCTGAGGAGTTGACCCTTGACTGCCGACTTCTTGGAGATCGCATGACGACCGGTTCACCGATGCCCGAGGTGCCCGGGGTCACCCACCGCTTCATCGACGCCGGCGGCGTGCGGCTGCACGTGGCCGAGGCGGGGTCCGGGGAGCCGGTGGTGCTGCTCCACGGCTTCCCCCAGCACTGGTACGCGTGGCGCCGGCTGATCCCGTACCTGGAGGGCGACTACCGGCTCCTCTGCGTCGACCAGCGCGGCTTCGGCTGGTCCGACGCACCGAAGAAGGGCTACGACACGCGCAGCCGCGTCACCGACGTGCTGCACCTGCTCGACGCGCTGCACCTGGACCGCGTGCGGCTGGTGGGACACGACTGGGGGGCGTGGACCGGGTTCCACGTCTGCCTGCGGGCGCCCGAACGCATCAGTGCCTACCTGGCCCTGAACATGCTGCACCCGTGGCCGCTGCACCGCCGCCTGATGCCGCAGGCCTGGCGGTTCTGGTACACCGCCGTGCTGGAGCAGCCGTTCCTCGGCCGCTGGACGCAGCGGCACGCGCAGGGGTTCGTGCGTCACCTGATGCGCCGGGGCGTGGTGGACCAGGGCACCTGGGAACCGGAGGTGATGGCCGAGTTCGTGCGGTCGAGCGCGGAACCGGACCGGGCACGGGCGGGAGAGGCGCTGCACCGCGCCTTCGCGCTGCGCGACATCGCCGCGCTGCTGCGGGGCACGTTCGACTCGATGCGGCTGACGACGCCGACCGTGCTGCTGGGCGGCGAGCGGGACTTCATGCTGCCCCCGAGCGTGCTGCCGGGCGGCGAACGGCACGCGGACGCCCTGACCGTCGAGGTGGTGCAGCGGTGCGGCCACTACCTGCACGAGGAACGTCCCGAGCTCGTCGCCGAGCACGCGCGGAAGCTGTTCGCCCGCTGACCTCGTGACGGCGTCAGCGGTTCCAGGCGCTGCGGAAGCTGCGCCGGGCACGGTGGAGGCGTGACTTGACGGTCCCGCACGAGAGGTTCAGTGCCGCTGCCGCCGCCCGCTCGTCCAGCCCCTCGATCTCCCTGAGGACGAGGACCGCCCGGTGTTCCTCGGACAGCCGGCCCAGGACGTCGTGGACGTCGGCGGCGAGTTCCGGGCAGC